>URDW01000004.1 GCA_900546735.1 uncultured Oscillospiraceae bacterium | reverse complement strand
GCTGTACAATTTGTTGCAAGCACACCTTTTTTGACACGCTGAAAAAGACGGCTTTGGCCGTCTTTTCTTTTTATACTTTTAAATTAAACAGCCGGCAAAAGATGCCATTTTTGCCCGTTTTTCTCCAAAACCGCCATGGCGATAAGGACCGTCGTAAAGCCCACGATGCCGCCCATGGCCACATCGCTTAAATAATGCGCGCCCACGACCAGCCGGGTAAACGCTACGGCCGAAGTGTACACAAACGGCCCGGCAAAAAGCAGAACATACCTTTTGCGCCACTTTTCGCTTGCATACGGCAAAAGCATGAAAAGGTAGCTCATGGCGGCGCCGGCCGTGTGACCGCTTGGGAACGACTTGTTGCCGTTGATGCCGTTGATTTGATACCAGGGCGTGAACGCGTCGTAACTGCCGGCGGCCAGAAGGTCGCGAAAACGCACGCGCCCCCAAAGGTATTTCATGCCCTCGATCGCGCAAAGCTGCACGGCCATGACCACGATGCCGGCCACAGCCAGCGTGCGCAGCGCGGCCGCCGTATCTTTTGAAAGGCGGATCTTAGAGGCAAACAGCAGCACAAAAAGCCCAAAGCCGACGCCCCAGAGGAGGCTGAACGCCATGCGGTACTGCTCCACAAAAAAGTATTTGCCCACATAGTAGCCAAAGTAAGCCGAACCGCCGATCGCGATCAGAAAACCGGCCGCCTTTTGCCACTTTTTTTCACAGGTGTAAAACAGCACCGTGCCGGCAAACGGACAGATCAGGCGCGACGGCATTTCGCCGGTGTTCTGCAGCCAGACCGAAAACGCGTCGCCGGGATCGTTCAGCCAAATGTCCAGCTTCAGATCCACAAACGCACCGGCGATCAGCGCACAGACCGACGCAGCGTAGAAAAACAAAATGTACGGCCGATATTTTTTGACCATGTTTTTGCCTCCTTTCGGCAAAGCAGAAGTTAATCAGATGAAAGGTCCAATCCGGTTTTCAGCGCCTCAAACAGGCTCAGACCGCTTGCCCGCGCACGGTCGCCCATACCGCACCAGACCATAACGCCGCCAAAGCCAAAGTCGCGCGTATAGGCCGCTTTGCTGCGGATCATGGCACAGCTGTTGAAATAGTACGGCCGTCCGTCAAAGGTGCCCGTGTTTTGCCACGCGTCACGCACATCAAACCCGCTGTAGTCCCTTTGCGCCAGCTTTTTACGGTCGCAGGTGTTGCCGTAAAACGGCACGCCGAGCAACAGCTTTTTCTTAGGGAAGTTCTTCTTCAGGAAATAGGCTGCGCTGAACACATGGCAGCTGTAAAACTCCGCATGGTAGCGGCGCCGGTTCTTCGGCCAGTCGTAAGCCATGACGTTGACAAAATCCAGGCTTTCTTTCGCCGCAGGCTGCAGCCAGATGTTCCACGGCGCAAACGCCGCCGAAAGCAGCCGCCCGCGGGGCAAAAGCGCCTTTTTCAGCTCGACCAGAAGCTTGCCGTGCAGCCGCCAGATGTGCGGCAGGTACGGAAATTCCCAGTCAAAGTCAATGCCGCAGAAATCATACTTTTCGCAAAAAGAAACGATATTTTCAATCAGCGTGCCCAGATGGCGGCGAATGGCAAAAACCGAATCGCGGTTGGAAAGCCGCCCTCTTCCACTGGTACTGGGCGGATTTAAAATACAGTACCAGATACGCACCGGCCGGCCGCCGATGATTTGGCGAAGCGCCGCCAGTTCGCGCGTGAGCGTCTTTTCATCATACTGCAGCTGGCCGTTTTTCAAAAAACGAACGCCGCCGATCAGGACCAAATCTGTAATAAGATCCAGATCACGCAGCAGATCCGGATCGTCCGTACGGCTGCTGAAATAGTTTGAACCGGTATCCAGCGGATAATAGACCGTTACGCGAAAATCCTTTTTCGCGCCGCGGTGCAGGCAGTAGGCCTGCAAAAAGCGCAGATGCACTGCCCGGCCGGCCTCCCCGCGCACCGTCAGCACCAGCGCACAGACCTGCGCCGTGTCGAACACACAGTACAGCATCCGGCCGATGCCGTCGCTTTGGTAAAGCAGCTGCCGCTGCCCATTTGCATCTTCCCCATAAAGAGAAACCGACACACAGTTTGCGCCGATTTCGCCAAGCGCAACGGTGTTGACCGCCGTTTGGTGCGAAAAAACCAAACGCACCTCTTCACCGCCGGGCACGCGCTGCCCCTTTGCCGCACCGGGCACGGCGTTTTCCAGCGCGGGAAAACGCGTGCAGGCAAACCGCAGCGGCTTTGCGCCGGGCGGCGTACAAAGTGCGGGCAGCGTCGCATCTTTCTGCTGCATTGCAAATAACCCCCAAAGAAAAGAATAAAATTCAAAAGTGTGAACTACGCACTCCCCGTGCCTGCAATATGCGGCAGGCCGGCGGTCACTGCGTCAGTGCATAGGTATAAGTATAGCCGTCTACCCAGCGGCTTTCGGCAAAATTGCGCAGGCGCAGCACAACACGGTCGTCATAAACCTCCATCTGCCAGCCCATGCCGGCGTCGATCAAGTCGCCGTACAGGCATTCCTCGCCGAAGCCCGGCACGTTGACATAGACCACATTGTCCTCCTGCGTCAGACCGTTGCCGTTTTCATAAATGCCCATATGCAGATGGCCGGAGAAGTAAAACACCTGCGTGCCGCAGCTGTGCAGGATCGAATCGAGCTCTGCGCCCTGCGGCCCGACGTCGGCGCCCGGCCACTTGTGCTGAAATTTGCCGTCGATCGGGTTATGGTTGAACACGAACGCCGGTTTTCCGGCCGCAGCGGCCTCAGCCAGCTCGCTTTTGAGCCAGGCAAGCTGTTCGGGCGAGTGATACGCCTGCACCTTGCTGTCTGCTTCGGTCGCCATTATAATCAGCTTGTAGCCATGGATGTCGCGGCTGAAATAGGCCGTTTCATTCGGATAGCCGTAAAAATCGCGGTTATACTGCATAAAGCGGCGGAAATACTTTTCGTACTCGTTTTCCTTGCAGAGTTCATGGTTGCCCGGTGCGATCAGCACATTGTCCACCGTTAAGTACCGGTGCATCAGACCGTAGAGGATCAGATACTCGACCTCCTGCCCGTTCATGGTGTTGTCGCCCACCAAAACGGCGGCGTCTACCGGCGTTTCGGCGCCCGAAATGTCGCGAAACGCATTGGCGTGGTTGACGAAGCGCGTGCGGTTATTGCCTTCCATGTGGCCGTCTGAGAAAATACTCACATTGAGCCGGATCTCGTCCGGCTGCCCGGCCTGCATGGGCGAAATGGCCGTGGCCTCCCATGGAAAAAAGACAAACAGCGTCATAAACACGGCAATCAGCCGGCGAAGCATTCCGATCATAATTATATACCCTCTGTCCTTACACAAAAAATATGCCAAAATGCCGATTTAATTATAGTACAATATTCTCCGCTTGACAATCCGGCGCACAAAAATTCATCGGTTTCTACAACAAACAGACCGCCGTTTTATGCAATATTTCCAGAACACCGGGCGCAAAATACTTTTGCCCTGCACATTGACAGACCGGCACGCCTACGCTATACTGAGCTTGGGATACTGAACCGAAAAGGAGCCGGCCGTATGCGCAGACCAAACATCCTTCTGATCACCTCTGACCAGCAGCATTATTCCATGCTGGGCTGCCAGAACGCAAAACTGAAAACACCGAACCTGGACAGTCTGGCCGCCGAAGGCATGCTGTTTGACCGCGCCTACTGCACCAACCCCACCTGCTCGCCCAGCCGCTCCAGCATTCTGACCGGCATGTACCCGTCGCACCACGGCTGCTGGAGCCTTGGCACCAAGCTGCCGGAAGACGTGCCGACCCTGCCGGGCATTCTGCGGCAAAACGGCTACAAAACAGCGCTGATCGGCAAAGCGCACTTTCAGCCCACGGCCTCCACGCCGCAGTACCCTTCCCTGGAAACACTGGAAAAAGGGCAGGACTTTGCTTTTTGGCGCCAGTTTCACGACGTTTTTTACGGATTCGACCACATTGAGCTGCTGCGCAACCACACGGCCGAGCACTGGGTGGGCCACCACTACGCCATGTGGATGGAGGAAAACGGCTTTAAAGAGTGGCGCAAATATTTCTTCCGCCCGACCGGGCGCATGCGCCAGAAAGCGATGGGCAGATGGAAGATACCCGAAAAATACCATTACAATACCTGGATTGCCCAGCGCGCCTGCGCGCAGCTGGATACATACAAAAAAGACGGCTCGCCCTTTTTCCTGTGGGCCAGCTTCCCGGACCCGCACTACCCGCAGCTTGTGCCGGCCCCGTGGGACAAAATGTACAGCCCAAGCGACATGGAGCTTGACCCTTTTTCCTTTAAAGAGCACGAGAAGAACCCGCCTTACTTCCGCGAGGTGTTCAAGCCGTTGCCTAACTTTAAACCCTACCGGGAAAGCGGCTACGGCATACACGGGCTGTACCGGCACCTTTACCGGCCGAAGGAGCTGAAGCGGCAGCTGGCGTATGCCTGGGGCATGGTGTCGTTCATGGACAAATACATCGGCAAAATCCTGGACCGACTGAAAGCGCTTGAAATGGACGAGAACACGATCGTGATCTTCACGACCGACCACGGCGACCTGTTCGGCCAGCACGGCTTTCGCCACAAATGCCTGTTTCACTACGAAGATCTGCTGCGTGTGCCGCTGATCGTGCGGTACAAGGGCTTTACCCCGCCCGGCGTGCGCAGCGACGCGCTGCAGTCGCTGTGCGACCTGGCGCCGACGCTGCTGCACCGCTGCGGCATTGAGATTCCCCCGCAGATGCAGGGCTTTGACCAAAGCGCCGTGTGGAGCGGAAAGGAAGCGCCGGCCCGGCCGTGGGCCGTGTGCGAAAACCGGCACGAGCCGCACACGCTTGACCTGCGCACATACATTGAACCGCGCTGCAAGATCACCGTGCACGAAGGGCACGCCTACGGCGAGCTTTACGATTTGCAAAGCGACCCGAAAGAGCACCGCAACCTTTGGGACGAAGCAGACAAACTGCCGCTGAAGGCCGAAATGCTTTGCCGTTTTCTAAAAGCCGAACTGCAGAAAAACGGCGAAGAAGAAACCGGCTTTACAGACGGCGGCTACACCCTGCGCATCGCGGCAGACGGCGCAGACGCAAACGACGGCCTGTTTCAAACCGAAAGCCGCGAAAACATGTGGCAAAACCCGGCGTGCCTGCAGATAAAAACGCGGCTGCTGCTCGCCTGCCTGAACGACCGGCTGAAAAACGAGCCGATCCCGATGCCGCGCATTGCCAGTTCCTGACAGAGCACAGCCGGAGCCGGCGCTTTTCACCGGGCAGACAGAATGCCCGGCAGCAAAAGGCTTTACATATACCCTCCCAAAAAACCATAACATGTACCGTTGTTCCAACTGTACAAATCTTAACCTAACGGAGGCAACCATGGACAAGGCCGTTTCAGACTTTCTGCAAAGAAACTTGCCGGATTTTAAAGATGCGTTTACCGTACAATTTGAAAAAGGCGAAAAAGACTTTTTCTGCATCACGGCGCAGGACGGAAAAGTCCGGGTAAAAGCGAACAACTACATCTCTGCATTTCACGGCATTTACTGTTACCTGAAAAAATACTGCAACGTGCAGCTTTCGTGGTGCGCAAACCAGCAGATACATATTGACCGCCTGGAAATGTTTTCCGGTGAATACCGCAAGCAGATCGAGCAGAAGTACAGGGTCTACATGAATTACTGCACGCTCGATTACTCTATGTGCTGGTGGGATTTTGCCCGCTGGGAAAAAGAGATCGACTTCATGGCCATGAACGGCATCAACATGCCGCTGGCCGTCGTCGGCACGGAGGCTGTCTGGTACGAAACGCTGCTGGCATTCGGCTTTACAAAAGACGAGGCGCTCGGTTTTATTTCCGGCCCGGCGTTCTGGGCCTGGCAGCTGATGACGAACATCGACAGCTATCTGCCCCCGAAAAACGAAAAGTACGTTTACGAGCGGCTGGAGCTTGGCAGAAAGATCCTGAACCGGTATCTGGAATTCGGCATGCAGCCCATTCAGCAGGGCTTTTCCGGCCATGTGCCCACGCTGCTGAAAAAGAAATACCCAAAGGCAAAGATCCTGATGCAACGAGGCTGGTGCCTTTACCCGAAAACCGCGCAGCTTGACCCGCTAGACCCGCTGTTTTTTGAATTCGGCACCGTATACCTGCAAAAATTGGAAGCGCTTTTCGGCAATCACCACTTTATTGCCTGCGACCCGTTTCACGAGGGCACGCCGCCGAAATCCAGCAAAAAATACTTAAACGATGTGGGCAAGGCCATCAACCGGCTTTATGAGAGCTTTGACGCCGGTTCCGTTTGGGTCATGCAGGCCTGGACGATGCGCAAACACATTGTAAAAGCCGTGCCGAAAGACCGGCTGCTGATCCTGGACCTGAACAGCGAGAAAACGCCGAAAAACCAAAACTGCTGGGGCTACCCGGTCATCTCCGGCATGCTGCACGACTTCGGCGGTAAAAATTCCATGCAGGGCAAGCTTAAAAAACACAGTGAAAACGTATACAGCAAGCTGAAAAACGGCGGCGCAAACGTGGTGGGCACCGGCATGTTCATGGAGGGGATCGAGCAAAACCCCGTTGTTTACGATTTGCAGTTTGAACTGCTGACGGCAGCTAAGCCGATCGACCTGGACAAGTGGCTTGACAAATACATTCTGCGCCGTTACGGCAAGTACAGCGATACCCTGCGAAAGGTCTGGGACCTGCTGCTGGAGACATGCTACCGCAGCGACGGCTACAAGGAAAACGGGGTCGGCTCCGCCATTGCCTCCAGACCGCAGATGGTACCCAAAAAAGCCGGCCCGTGCTGTAAAAACAAGCTGTATTACGACACGGCAAAATTTGAAAAGGCGGTCATCCTGTTTTTGTCCGTCAGTGACGAATACAAATCGTCTGACGCATACCAGTACGACCTTTGCGACCTTATGCGCCAGGCCATGAGCAACCGCTTTTACGATACGCAGCCGCAATTTGCCGCCGCTTGTAAGAAAAAAGACGCCGCAGCCGCAGAAAAAATTGCCCGCGATCAGCTGAGCCTGCTGGCAGACCTGGACACGCTTTTGTCGCACCGGAAGGAATTTTGCTTTTCCCGCTGGATAAACGACTGCCATGCACTGGCAAGCGACGATGAAGAAAAACGCTACTTTGATTTGAACGCACGCACGCTTTTGACCTCATGGGGCGACATCCGTGCAAACACCTCGGCGCTTTACGACTATGCTTGGCGTGAATGGAGCGGGCTGATCAAAGAGTATTACTACAGGCGCTGGAAAATGTTTTACGAATATGTGCTCAACTGCCTGAACAACAAGAGAATGCCGCTGCTCATCACAGGCGACGGCTACGTCGGCCGGTTTTGGTATAAAACCTACCCGTTTGGCAAAAAGCTGAACCAATTTGAGCTTTCCTGGTTAAAGGAATACCGCGAATATGCCGCGCCCATGAATTCAGACGTGATCGGCCCGGCAAAGAAATACGCCAAAAAGTGGGGCCTGTAAAAACTGGCACGCCGCTGAAAGCCGGGCAAACAGAAAACACAAATACGCAAACACAAGAAAAAGCGTTGAAGCCATAACGGCTTCAACGCTTTTTGCACCCTTATCAGAGCTCTGTATTTCACAGCCAAGCGGCAGCTTTCGCTGCAATTATTTGGTGAGTGCAAAAGTTTTGTTTTCTTCGCTGAGTTCAACCGTTTTGTTGCACGCCAGCCAGGTCATGCGCTCAAACGGCGTCTGGCCGCCATGGCTCGTGCCCGTGCCGCCGTGGTCGGTAGATATGATGATCAGCCAGTCCTCCTGCGCCGTTTTTTCAGCGCCCTGCGGCTTTGCCACATACGAAAGCACCTGGTAATAGGTGGCCGCGTCATCGATCTGGTGCGTATACTCCGCCGGCAGGCCGGTCTCGATAGCCGAAACGATGTCGGGCTGATAGCTGGTGGACGTGTGCTCGCGCCAGGAAGTGGTGAACGAGACTGCCCTGCCCGTTTCAGCAATTTTGGTCAAAAACGTTTTAACGTCCGGGTCTTTTGTCTGGCCGTTGTCGTCAATGCCGTTGTAATCGGCCCAGCCGCCCGTAAGCATCGCCATCCAGCTCGGCCGCGCCGAAACGAAACCAAACTTTTTTCTTTTTCATACATATCCCCTCTTTATAATCTTTTGGCCGCCGTCTGCAAAACGATTTGGTCACAAAGCAAAATCCATTTTTACATACAGCACTGCCATTTTGATTATAGCACCCTTTTTGGCGGCAGACAAGAAACGAAATACGGCGCATTTAGAACGATTTACACTTTTTCGCATGCGCGGCGAAGAAGACCCGAAAACCGACAAAAAAGCGGAGCCGGCACAAAACATGCCGCCCCGCATTTTGGCCCGCCCGGCCGTCAGGCACAGGCATTCACGATATCGTTGACCAAATTCCAGTAGATGGTGGTGCGTCCCTCGTAATTGCTGGTGAACGCGATCACAAGCTCCAGCTGCGGCACAACAAAAATATACTGCCCGCCATGTCCCTGGGCAAAATACGCATCGTAACGTGCGTCGCCAAACGTACGCACCCACCACTGATAGCCGTAGTCGGCGCTGCCGGAGTCGCGTGCAAACTGCACGGTCGTGGAATCCTGCACCCACTGTGCGGGCACCACCTGCGTGCCCTGCCAGTCGCCGCCGTTTAAAAACAGCAGCCCGAAGCGCGCCATGTCATAAATATCCATCTGTACGCCGTTGCCGCCGTCTGAAATGCCCTGCGCATCTGCCGCAATAGAAGCGCTTTCCATGCCGACCGGGCCGAAAAGGTACTTTTTAGCAAACGAATCGACCGATTCGCCGGTCACAGCCTGCAAAATGGCGCACAGCAGATGCGTGTTGCCGGTGGAGTAGCTGAAACGGGCGCCGGGTTCCGACACGATCGGCAGCGCATAGATATATTCAAGCCAGTTGGGGCTTTCGCGCCAAGCATCCCAAAGTGCGTCGTCTGTGGTCTGGATGCCCGAGGTGTGCGTCAGCAAATGGCGCACCGTGATCTGCTGCCAGCGTTCGTCGTCCAGCTCCAGCACGCGCGGCAAATAGGCGGAAATCGGTGTGTCTACGCTTTCGATCAGCCCCTGTTCCACCGCAATGCCGACCAGGGCGCTCGTTACACTTTTGGAAGCGGAGTGCAGCACGAACACGCTCTGCGCGTCGTAACCGTCCTTATAATATTCATCCACGATATAGCCATTTTTCACAATGACCGAAGCCAGCAGTGGAAACGAGTCAAACGTGCGGTGCACCTCTTCCAGTACGTCAGGATCCAGCCCCTGTTCGTCGGGAGACGACTTCTGCCACTGCCAGGACGGCTGTGTCGTCGTTTCCGAGGTGGATTCGGCAGACGGCGCCGTCTGCACTTCCCCCGTCTGCGCGCCGCGCGTACAGGCGCACATGCCGGCAACAAGGCAAACCGCCAAACAAGCGGAAATTATTTTTTTCATAAAAACGCCCTTTCTGCAAACGCCGTGCGCGCCACCGCCCCGCGTTTAACGTAAATTTTTGCAATATTCTTGCAATTTTATTATAACGGCCGCAATTCCAAATAGCAAATACTTATAAACTATGAAAATCCATAGGAAAAGCGTATATTTTTATGCGCACAAAAAGGCAAAATTTTTCATTTGTAAAACGGCGAATCCGTCACACAATACTTTTGCAAACGCAAAAACTTGAGTAAAGGAGTGTGCACGAATGGCAAGCAACAAGAGTGTTGTTCCCGAGGCGAAAGAAGCTCTCAACAGATTTAAGATGGAGGCTGCCCAGGAAGTCGGCGTAAACCTGAAGCAGGGCTATAACGGCGACCTTACGTCTAAGCAGGCCGGTTCTGTCGGCGGCCAGATGGTGAAAAAGATGATCAAGGCTTACGAAGAATCCATGAAATAAGTCCACCACAAAAAACAGTTTTAAAGGATTGGATCCGGCGGGCGCTGCAAAAGCAGCGCCCGTTTTCCGTTTGTTCCCCTGTGCAAATGGCCAAAGGCCGCGTTTTGCGCGTTTTGCCGCTTGCTGCATATCATGGGTATGAGAGGTGATATTTATGTGTGGGATTGCCGGTATACTCAATTCCAAAATCGACTTAAAAGAGGAAAAGCAAAAAAACATACTGGAAAAGATCAGCGAAAGCCTGAAAAGCCGCGGCCCGGACGGACACGGCGAATACACCGAGCACCATGCGGCGCTTTTGCACCGCAGGCTTGCGATCGTAGACCCGGAGAACGGCCGGCAGCCGATGCGCTTTGGGCCGTACATCATTTGTTACAACGGCGAGATCTATAACACTGCGGAGCTGAAAAAAGAACTGGAGGACGCCGGGCAGACATTTGAAACGCACAGCGACACCGAAATCGTTTTAAAGGCCTGCGCCGTATGGCAGGAGGCGGCTCTTGACAAGCTCAACGGCATTTTTGCCTTTGGTGTTTACAACACCGAAACGAAAACGCTGCTCGCCGCGCGCGACAAAATGGGCGTGAAACCGTTTTACTACAGCACATCCGGCGGCGGTCTTTCATTTGCAAGCCGCGTGCCGACCATGCTTTTGATGCCGTTTGTGCGCCCCGTTGTGGACGAAGACGGCCTGAACGAGATCTTTATGCTGGGGCCGGCCTCCACGCCCGGCAAAACGGTGTTTAAAGACATTGCCGAACTGCCGCCCGGCCATTTTCTGAAATACCGCGACGGCGAACTTTCCATATTCCCCTACTGGCAGCTGAAAGCGGCCGAGCACAAAGAAGAGCCGGACGAAACGATCGAGCACACGCACTTTTTGCTGACGGACGCCATCCGGCGCCAAATGATCAGCGACGTGCCGATCTGTGCCTTTCTTTCCGGCGGGCTCGACTCCTCAGTCATCTGCGCCGTGATGCAAAGCGAGATGAAAAAACGCGGCGAAACGCTGCACACATTTTCAGTAGACTATGTGGACAACGACAAATATTTCCAAAAAAGCCTGTTCCAGCCCAACAAGGACTCCGACTACATCGGCCAGATGGCGGACTACATCGGCTCCAGGCACAAAAACATTGTGCTGAAAAACGAAGACGTGGCATCTGCCCTGAAAGACAGCGTGCTGGCCAAGGGCTACCCGGCGTTTGCCGACGTGGACTCGAGCCTTCTGCTGTTTTGCCGCGAGGTCAAAAAGGAGTTCAAAGTCTGCCTGTCCGGCGAATGCGCCGACGAAATTTTCGGCGGCTACCCGTGGTACCACAACGATGCGATTTTGTTTGAAGACACGTTCCCCTGGTCACGCAGCACCGACGTGCGCCGGCAGATACTGAAAAACGGCCTTTTGCCGCACGGCGACGCCTACGCGCGCGCCCGCTACGAAGAAACGCTTGCTATGACCGACAGTCTGCCGGGCGACACGCCGCGGGAAAAACGCATGCGCGAAATGTTTGTGCTGAACCTGCAGTGGTTCATGCAGACGCTTTTGATGCGCAAGGATGTGATGAGCATGGAAAGCTCGCTGGAGGTGCGCGTGCCGTTTTGCGACTGCCGGCTGGTCGAATACGCCTACAACATGCCGTGGGAGATGAAGTCGCTTTTCGGGCGCGAAAAAGGCATTGTGCGAAAAGCGTTTGAAAACGAGCTGCCCTACGACATCGCCTGGCGCAAAAAAAGCCCCTACCCCAAAACGCACAACCCCATATTCTTTCAGGCCGTTTGCCGGCTGGCCGAGGAAGCGATCAACGACCGGGGAACGCCGCTTTGCGACCTGATCGACCCGGCGCCGGTGCACGCGCTGATGCAGGACGCAAACGCCATTCAAGACCCGTGGTACGGCCAGCTGATGCGCGGTCCGCAGATTTTGGCCTACATTTACCAAATCTACGTTTTCTTCAAAAATTACAATGTTGAAATCACAGGTGTATTGTGATATAGTAAACTTGTGAAAAAGTACAGAAAACGGAGCTGTAAAACGAATGACGAACCACGAATATATTGAAGCCATGCAGATGCGCCGTTCCAGACGCACGTTTTTGAACAAAGCGCCCGCCCCCGAGGTGCTTGACGTGCTGAAGCAGTATGTAGACTGGATCAACGAAACGGCCGGGCTCAACTTTGTGCTGTTTGAAACGGGCAAGGGCCTGTCCTCCATGCTCAGCGGCAGCTTTGCGCTTGTGGCCGTGTGCGGCCCGGACACGCAAAAGGCGCGCGAGGACTGCGGCTACTTTGGCGAACAAATGGTGCTGGAGGCCGTGTACAGCGGCCTCGGCACCTGCTGGCTTTCCAGCACTTTTAAAGAGGAAAAGATCTTTCAGCTTTGCAAGCTGCCGAAAAAAGTGCGCCTGTACGCCGCCATTGCATTCGGCTATGTGCGAAAAGAACTTTCGGCAAAAGAAAAAATGATCCGCCGGGTCACGCACAAGACCTCCAAACCGTACCAGAAAATGTTTACCGTATGCGACGAAAAGCTGCCCGACGAATACGTTTTCGCCATGCAGCAGGTGGAAAACGCACCGTCCTCCGTCAACCGGCAGCCGGTGCTGTTCCAGTTTGAAAACGGCGTGCTGCACGCCGGCGTGCCCGAACCGTATTCGGACCAGAGCATCGACTTTGGCATTGCCAAGTTCCACTTTGAAACGGGCATGCGCGAAAAAGGCATAAACGGCAGATGGACCTCTGCCGGCAATTTTGAAACCGGGCAGCCGGCAGGCATGCCCGAACCTTCAGACAGCGCTGCAAAGGAGGGAGTAAACGATGTCTGAAACCAAAACCGTAAAACCAAATGTACAAAAAACGCCGGACGCGCCCAAAAAGAAGCTGACCAAAAAGCAAAAGATCGCCGTGATCGCTGCATCGGTCATTGCCGGGCTGCTCGTTCTGGCCGTCTGCGGGGGGCTGATTTGGCTGCACATCTACTGCACACCGAAGGAATACGAGATCATCGCCACCGGTGAATCGACCGACGAGATCCAGATGATCGCGCACCGCGGGTTCAGCGCCATGGCGCCCGAAAACACCGCCCCGGCGTTTGAAGAGGCCGGCAAAGCCGGTTACTGGGGTGCAGAGTGCGACGTGTACCGCACCGAGGACGGCGTTTGGGTCATTACACACGACCCCATTACATACCGCATGATGGACAAAACGGCGTTCATTGAAAAAAAGACCTATGACGAACTGCTGGAATACACGGTGGACAACGGCAGCAACATTGAAAATTACCCGAACCTGAAGATCACGACGCTCGACGAGTACCTGGAGATCTGCCGCGAATACGGCATGAAGCCCATTATTGAGCTAAAGGGCAAGAACAACACCGAGCACTACGACGAGATCATGGGATCGGTGCAGAAATACGATATGGAAGAGCAGACCTATTTCATCTCCTTCCACATTGAGAACCTGCAGAAAATGGCCGAGCTGACCGACACCTGCCCGCTTTGGTACCTGGTAAAAGTCATTGATGACGAGGCGATCGAAGAGGCAAAGGCGCTTGGCCCGAACGCCGGCATCGACTTTGACGGCAACCGCGAGGAAAACACGCAGGAAATGGTGCAGAAATGCGCCGACGCCGGGCTGCAGCTGGGCGCATGGACGATCGACGACCCCGAAGTGATGCAGCAGCTGATCTCCTGGGGCGTGCACACCATTACGACCAACTGCCTGACGTACTGAAAAATCAACAAACCAACAGGCACAAATCCCGTGCCGCTTAAAATCACAAAAAACACGCCGCGCAGAAATTCTGCGCGGCGTGTTTTATTTTATAAGAGCTATCCAAAAGTGCAAATTATTGAAGAATGATCATTATGCTAAAAATGGATAGAATTACGCCAATCAATGCGCCGGCGCCGCTTCAAGGCAAGCTGGATATGCCGCTCCGCTGTGCTGCGTGTCCGGCCGATATGTACGCCGATCACGCGCTGCGGCTGGCGCAGGAAGTAGTACCGGAAAATTTCTTCCTGTGCCTGCTCAGGCAAGAGGGCAAGGGCGGCGGCAAGTTCCGCATGGTACAGAACGGCAGTCTGGCCGCAGGCGGTAAAAAGATATTCTTCAGGCTGCTCCGGCTCGGCAAGCTGGACAAACTTCTCATTCATCAGATAGTCAAGGGAAAATTCCCGTTCCCACCTCCGGCGCAGCTTCAAAATTACATCTATGGCGGCGTGACGAATAACAATCTTGCAAAAGGCATTGAATGTGTACTGGATATGCACTTTATAGGCTTCATCTTCGGTTATGGAAATTCCCCCTCTCTGATAATAGTGCGGGGCGGCAGCACTCCTTGCTGTCGCCCCCTTGATTGCCTGCCAGCAAAGGCGGGCGGGGCTGTCAACGGCGGCGCGGTATGCGCCGTTCATCTTGACCGTTGACTGGCTCGGCTGGCTTTGCTAATCAGAATTAAATTTATAACCATAGCCAACTACTGTTTTTATATATTCGTGTCCTTTACAATGGGGTTTCAACCTTTTGCGTATTTGAAAAACTGTGTTTTCTACTGCGTGTAAATGATTATTGGTTGGTTCATGCCATATCTTTTCATAGATTTGTTCCTTTGTAAATGTAATTTGAGGCGATAAGTATAGCATGTAAAAGACCTCAAATTCATTTGCTGATAAATACACTTCCTGCTCACCTATCATTACACAATGTCTTTTGACATCAACATATAAGGCACAATTTGTTTGCTTTAATCCCCAAAATTTTCTGGCTGATAATCTATCAGTTGTAACTTGTTCTATCAGCAAGGATAATTCATTAAATTTCCTGACTTCTCTTATTTTTTTATATAGATAGATAGTTATAGTACGCCCGTATATATCGTTATCAAAATCAAAGATATGAGTTTCGATTGAAATGGCTTTATCGTTATCAAGTGTAGGTCGCATTCCAACATGGGTAACACCATAATATGTCTGACTATCCAATAGGATTTTTGCCACATATACACCTGTTTCTGGTAAAGTCGCGTGTTCGTCTACTTCTATATTTGCGGTAGGTGTCCCAACGTGCTTTCCGATTCCTCGGCCATGCACAACAGTTCCCGTTATCGTATAAATAGGTTCCATATTTTCCTTTTCTTTCATAGCTATCCTCATATAATTCCATTCATTGATAAAATGATTAGGATACAAGTAATAATAATCATAACAGCCAGCAAGATTAACCCATTTCGTTTTTGTTTACTATTTTCTTTCTCCGACACGGCAACATAACCGCTTTTCCTTAAGGCTGTAATTACAGGTTTATATAGCAAAAATGTTATCGCAGAATTTAACACACTTTTTAACAAATTGAAGGGAAGAAATGCCGGGAGCAGTAATTCTACAACCGCTTCTCTTGGGTATCCCATATAAAGCGGTGTAATCAGGTAATTCCACAACATCATAACTGAAATCGTAGTTACACACCCAACGAAAAGACCAATTACTGCGCCAGACATAGTCCGCTTTTTCTTATAAATCGCAGAAGCAGTACACGCAAAGGAAACCGTTTGAACAATATTCATAATGCAACCTAAAATTCCTGTGTCACTAACTGTTATCATTTCAATAGTTGCTACAATAACCGATACAATGCAAGAAGTCATCGGCCCCCAAATCAATCCACCTAAAGTAACTATAACGTCCGACGGGTCATATTTCAAAAACAATATGACAGGTATTCTTCCAACGGCCATGATTACATATGTAATTGCACATAGCATACCGATTGTTGTGATTTTTTTAGTTTTGCTGTTCATATGAATTTCCTCCATTGCGTAAAAAATAGCACCTAAAAGGAAATGCCTTTTGGGTGCTAAAAATTTATAGAACGCAAAACATGATGTGGCTGTTTTGAAATCCTATATTATCTTCTTTTATCCAGACTATACTGTTGGTTTTGGAATTGCACCAAATCATGCGTTTTCACGCTCGCGGACTTTACCGCCAATCGGGAATTTCACCCTGCCCCGAAGACACTTCTATTCAGTTGTTCATATCAAGAATACCTCTTATATCGAACATCTGCAATAGTTCTCGAAGATTTCGGAAACATTTCGGAAGTGTATATGTGTTCTGAAGATAACGGAATAATGGGTGGCTGTCTATCAAATTCTTGTGTGTGTTACTTTATGGCACATGAGCATTATTTTCCTGCAGGCAGCACAAATCCTCCACCGTTGTGCCGAAGACCTGTGCCAATCGGTAGGCCAGCATGAGCGATGGACTGTACTGCTCTTTTTCTATGGAAATGATCGTTCTGGACGAAACGTGCACCCGTTCGGCCAGCTGCTGCTGGGTCAGCCCGGCCGCCGTGCGAAATGCTTTCAACTTTGTTTTCATTTTTCTCCTTTTGCGCAGCATGAAGTGCGCTTCATGTGAAGTCAGCTTCATGTCAGCACATAAAACAGCGCTTGTCAACATGCGCGCCATATAAAAAAATCACCCGGGTCACAATGCCGGGTGATTCTGCGTTTATCTGTTTTTCGCACACATCAAAAACAAAAATTCCGGTCGATCAGCTTGCGCACCAGCGCCTCGCTCGGAAAGTCCACATAGACCGTGCCATAGTACTTTTCAGGGTCCAGCGGATATTGCAGAAAATAGTGATTGATGATTTCAGCGTTTTTGCGCGGCCCTTTCAGCCCGCCGGCTGTAGACAGGTAGTTGATGACATATGTGCCCCCAAACGGCCGGGCCGCATCCAGAAACGGGCGGATGCAGTCGTGCCAGCGCGGCTGGGGCTTATACTTATAGCGGTCCTGCACCAGAAAGCGCACGCCGTTTCCGCACTCGAGCGGCAGGGGCTGCGGTTCAGCCGTGTCCTGCTCCACCCAACGGGAAAAATCAAGCCCGCTGTTTGCATCGGTCAGGTTTTGGTCGGACGCATCTTTTTTGCAGCGGCGGATCAGCACGATCTTGCCGCGCGCTTCACCCAGGCGCGGCACACGGTTTTCGAGGAACCACATTTCGGCATGATCGGAAATATAGGTGTAGTAAAGATTGGCAAACGCCTGCTCATAGTCGCGCCCGGCATCATCCTTAAACTGGAACACGATACATTCGCCGGGGTTTTTACGCAAAAACGCATAACACTGGGCAAGCACATCGGCCATGTCCATCTTTTCACCGCTGTCGGTGCGGGCGCAGACAGCACCGTGTATCATCAAAAGCCGCCTTCCGACCGGGCGCACGCGGATGTCGAGCGCACGCACGCCAAGAGAAAGCTGCGAAGCGATCGACATGGACTGACAGCAGAGAAAATGTGAAAATGCTATATTTTTTGTGACGCAGTCGTGCGTTCCGCAAAGGCACAGTTCATAAAGCGGTAAATCGTCCGGCAGCAGGCGCATCCAGCTGTTCAGGTCATATTTTATCATCTTTTCCCCTCTTTTCTTATCTTATTATAAAGTCCGAAAAGCACAAAATCAACAAAATTCAGCTGCCGGATTGAAAAAATTGCAGCATCATGCTATAATCTTCACAGCACAAAGTGGTGGGCGGGATAAAAATGGTTTTACTGGACAAAAGCGGTATCCTCACAAGGGACGACGACAAGACAAACGTGCGCTTTGCCTTTGACGTACCGGCAGGCACGCAGGCGCTGCAGATCGAGTTTGCCTATTCGCCGAAAACACTGACTGACCCGGAGCTTGAAAAGCAGATTTGTGAAACGGCGCTCAAGAAATACAACGGCGCCGTGTGTTACGACGAATACAAGCAGTATTTGCCGCTGAAAAACCTGGTCACCCTTTCGCTGGACGACCCGGGCGGCTACCGCGGCGCGGCGCACCGGCAGGATCCCCGCCAGATACATACCGTTGGCGCCGCACAGTCCTCTTACGGCTTTACAAACGCGCCGACACAGCCGGGCACATGGTACCTGACCCTGAACGTGCACTGCGCGCTTTGCCGCATTGACTACACCGTAAAAATCAGTACGAAAACAGAGACGGAGGTGCGCGCATGAGTTACCTGCCGTGCGAGCTGCACTGCCACACCCGCCATTCAGACGGCGCCTTTACCGTGCGGGAATTACAGCAGGCCGCGCTGGACGACCACCTGGCTTTGATCGCCCTGACCGACCACAACACTGCAAGCGGCGTGCCCGAGGCAGACCAAAGCCTTTTGCCCGTGGTCGGGGGCATGGAATGGACGACTTACTACGGCCACATGCTGGTGCTGAACGCCGGGCACTTTGTGGACTGGCGCAGCGCCAAGCCCAATAACATTGACGAAAAAGTGGCCGAACTGAAAGCGGCCGGCGCCGTTGTGGGCTGTGCGCACCCGTTTCAGCTTGGGTCGCCGATTTGCACCGGCGGCCGGTGGGAATTTCGGGTGCAGGACTGGAGTCGGTTTGACTACCTGGAGATCTGGCACGACGCATTTACGCCGGACAACCCCGAAAACGAGCAGGGCCTTGCCCTGTTTACCAACCTTTTGGACCGCGGCATAAAGATCACGCCGACCTACGGGCGCGACTGGCACAGGCCCGAGCCGCCGGAAAACCTTTACGGCTGCACCTATCTCGGTATTGACGGCGCGGCCACGCCTGAACACGCGCTTGCGGCGATCCGCGCCGGCCGCAGCGTGGTCTCGAGCGGTGCAAAGCTGCTGTTTCGCATCCACCAAAAAGGCAGCACCTATACCCTGGGCGACACGCTACAGGGCGGCAACGCCATTTTCAGCTTTTTTACCGACCTGCATTCGCGCGAGAAAAACCGCGAAAACGCGAACATAGAATACAGATCCATTAAAATCATCACGCGCGGCGGCCGATGTGTGTGCGAAACGGCCGTTTCCGAACGCCATATACACCTGAAGCTGGAGAAACACAGCTGGTACCGTGCCGAGCTTTGGGGCACGATGAACGGGCAAAAACTGCCGCTGGCCGTTACGGCGGCGGTTTATACAGAATAAATTATAAAATGCCGGATACACGGCAAAATCACGGAGGGGCTATGAAATCATTTACACTGAAACTGAAGTACAAAGTTGATGGCAGAAGCTACACGGCAACGGCCGCCGAAAACGAGCATTTCACGCTGAAGCTGCGCCGCAAAGGGCACTGCCTGTCTGCACAGATCACACCGAAAACGCCTTTGCAGATCACGGACTTCACCCTGCAGACGCACTACGTTTACAACAGCAAAAGCCGTATTTTTGCAAACGGCTACCAAAGCTGGACCGACAGCATGGAATACACGCCGCAGCAGAAGATGAGCGAGCTTTCCAAGCTGGCCGAAGTCTATATGCGAAACCCATTGATCGCCGCACGGCTGGGCTTTAACCGCTCGGGCGACCTGACTTTCCACAAATATCCGCGCACACCCGGCATTTTTTACGGCTGGTCGTTCGGCTATGTACGCGACGGCGAACGCGTGGACCTGTTCGGTTCGCTTTCCGAACGCAGCGGCTACACCTGCCTGACGTTCGATTCGAACCGCAGCCGCATCTACATCAGCAAAGAGCTGGATGGCAAAACATTTGACCAAACGAGCGAGCTGCTGTCGCTGTTCACGATGTCCGGCGGCTACGACGAGGTGTTTGACGCTTACTTTGCCGAGATGGGCACCCCGGCGTGCCGCTTCGGCAAGATGAACGGCTACACCACCTGGTACAACTATTACGGCAACATTGAATCGCGCCAGGTCAGCCGCGACCTGACGAACCTGGCCGAACTCGGCGAACCGGTCGACTGCTTCCAGATCGACGACGGTTACCAGGCTGCGATCGGCGACTGGCTGATCACCGACACCGAAAAATTCCCCCAGGGCATGAAAGCCGTGGCCGACGATATCCACGCCCGCGGCATGAAAGCCGGGTTGTGGCTGGCGCCGTTTGCCGGTGTGAAAAAATCGGTGCTGTTCCAGAACCACCCCGACTGGTTCATTCACGGCAAAAACGGCAAGCCGTACTGCACCGGCCCGAACTGGGGCGGCTTTTACTCGCTGGACATTTACAATCCCGGCGCACGCGACTACCTGCACCATGTGTTTGACGTGGTCTTAAACGAATGGGGCTACGACATGGTGAAGCTGGACTTTTTGTACGGCGCCTGCGTGCTGCCGATGCACAACAAAACGCGCGGCGAGATTATGTGCGACGCGATGGACCTGCTGCGCGAATGCTGCGGTGACAAAATCATTCTGGGCTGCGGCGTGCCGCTGATGCCGGCCTTCGGCAAGGTGGACTACTGCCGTATCGGCGCCGACATCTGCCTGAACTGGGTGCAGCGCAAAAACGTGCCGCGTGAGGATGTTTCGACCCCGCACGCCGTTTGCAACTCCATTTTCCGCCGCTGCCTGGACGGCCGCGCCTGGCGCAACGACCCGGACGTGTTCCTGCTGCGCGACGACAACATTCAGATGGACTTTGACCAGCGCAAGCTGCTGGCCAAGATCAACTCCACATTCGGCAGTCTGCTGTTCATCTCTGATAACGTAGGTGATTATACACCGGCACAAAAAGAAGCGCTGCACGAAGCATTCAAAGCTAAAAAGATCAACATCCTTTCGGCCGAACTTATCAGCGACACCGTGATGCGCACCGAATTTGAAGAGGACGGACAAAAAATCACCCTGCAGTTTGACATCCACAACGGCAGACTCGTAAATTAACGCAAAAGAGGCACAAAAAAGACTCGGGCAATGTTTGCCCGAGTCTTTTTAATACAGACACACAAAATTTAACGGATCACTTTTACATTTTGCAGGCGTACATCCTCGTCGGCCGGGTCTGCGGCACAGCCAAAAAAGCGCACGAGTTCCAGGTTTTCCACATCCTCGGCGTCGATCGCGTGCTTATAATCTTCGCAAAGATTGCCCCAGGATGTTTTGGTCTTTTCGATCAGCACATCTTTCGCATGGCGGATAAAGAACGCGGAATTGCTGTACTTTTCCACGCCCCATTCCAGGCACGGGCGCAGATCGTAAAGGCCGCAGGGCCATTTGCTGGTTTTGGTCAGCTCGATACGGCAGTTTTCAAACGTGACGTCTTCGATCGCATTGTCGCGGCTGCCGTGGATCAGCACGCCGTTTTCGCCTTTCGCCGTGACGTTGAAGAAACGGATGTTTTGGATGTGGCCGCACTTCGTGTTTTCGTCGCGGTCAAACGAAGTGATCGTGATCGGTTCCGCCGTGCCCCACCAGTCCGGGCAGAAGCGGCGCGTTTCGATCATAATATTCGAATAGCTGACGTTTTCGACATTGCCGCCGTCGCGGATCTGGATCGAAAGGCCGCGGTTCGAGCGGCTGATGATGCAGTTTTGCACCAGGATGTTGCGAAAATCGCCGACGCCCTCGGTGCCGATCTTGATGGCGGCCGAAGTCGAGACCAGGGTGCAGTCGGAAATGACGATATTTTCACAAGGTCCGTACTCGGCGTTGCCCTTGGATGTTTTGAGGCAGATGCAGTCGTCGGCGCATTCAATGTGGCAGCCGAGGATGCGCACGTTTTTGCAGTGGTCGGGGTCGATGCCGTCGCTGTTGGCCACATCGAGATGGTTTAAAATACGGATGGAGTCGATCAGCACGTCGTCGCACCCGGCCGGGTGCAGTGTCCAAAACGGCGCGTCTTTGACCGTGATGTCACGGAACGTGATGTGGTCGCTTTTTTCAAAATAAATGACCGTCGGGCGCGGGTAAAAATCGCCGGTCACATAGTACTGGTCCTTGCGCTGCACAAAGGCGCGGCCGTTGGCATCGATCACACCGCCGCCGGTGATCGACGCGCCGTGCGCCTCAAACGCATAAAGGAAAACAAAGCTGGGCTTGCCGGTGACCGGGTTGCCGATCAGCGCCGTTTTCGGGTCGTTGATCATTTTATTCGGGCGGATGTAGCCGTCTATATCGGCCGTGGCGCGCAAAGTGGCGCCCTTTTGAATGTGCAGCTCCACCCCCGCGCGCAGGCGGATGGAATCGCTGTAATAAACGCGCCCGGCGCCGGAGGGCAGCACAACGGTGCCGCCGCCGTTTTTGGCGCAGTCGTCAATGGCATGCTGAATGGCAAACGCGTCGTTTGCGGCGCCGTCGCCCTTTGCCCCGTATTGCAGTACATTATAAAACTTCATAAATTTTCCTCAAATCCGTTTTTTCTCATCATAGCACACGGCACCCCTTTTTGCAACAAAGCCGGCCAAATCCGAAAGAATTTGTTGACAAGGTAAAGGCATTATATTATAATCAATACAGGGCGGCGCAAAGTGACCTCTTTGCGCCGCTGTTTTCTTTTTGAAACCCAAAATCTGAAAAACAGGAGCGTGTTTTCACCATGGTAAGAGCAATCGTAGGCGCCAACTGGGGCGACGAGGGCAAAGGCAAGATCACCGACATGTTTGCCAGCGAAAGCGACATTGTTGTGCGCTTTCAGGGCGGTGCAAACGCCGGCCACACCATCATCAACGAGCACGGCCGCTTCGCCCTGCACCTGATGCCGTCCGGCGTGTGCTACAAGCACACCACAAACGTCATCGGCAACGGCGTGGCGCTCGACATCGACAAATTCATCAAAGAGTTAAACGGCCTGAAAGAGGCCGGCCTGACCCCGAAAATGCTTGTGTCCGACCGCGCGCAGGTGCTGATGCCTTACCACATTCTGCTGGACGAATATGAAGAAGAGCGCCTGGGCAAAAACGCCTTTGGCTCCACCAAAAGCGGCATTGCACCGTTTTTCAGCGACAAATATGCCAAGATCGGCATCCAGGTAAACGAATTGTTTGACGACGCACTGTTAAAAGAAAAGCTTGCGAACATCTGCACCGTGAAAAACCTGATGATCGAGCACGTTTACCACAAGCCGCTGCTTGACCCCGAGAAGCTTTACCGCGACTGCGTGCGCTACCGCGAAGAGATCAGCCCCTATGTGTGCGACACGGCCGCTTTCCTCAGAAACGCGCTGAAAGAGGGCAAAAACATTCTGCTTGAGGGCCAGCTCGGCTCGCTCAAAGACCCGGATTTCGGCATCTACCCGATGGTGACCTCCTCCTCCACCCTGGCCGGCTACGGCGCTGTGGGCGCCGGCATTCCGCCGCACGCGATCGAGGACGTTGTGGTCGTTACAAAAGCGTATTCCAGCGCTGTGGGCGCCGGCGAATTTGTATCTGAAATTTTCGGCGAAGAGGCCGACCAGCTTCGCATCCACGGCGGTGACAAGGGCGAATTCGGCGCCACGACCGGCCGTCCGCGCCGCGTCGGCTGGTTCGACTGCGTGGCCACAAAATACGGGCTCGACTGCCAGGGCGCTACAACGGTGGTGCTGACTGCGCTCGACTGCCTGTCGTACCTGGACGAGATCAAGGTCTGCGTGGCCTACGACATCGACGGCGAAATCACCAAGGAATTCCCGGTCACCTCGCAGCTCAAAAAAGCCAAGCCCGTGCTGAAAACGCTCAAAGGCTTCGGCGACATCCGCGGCATCCGCAATTATGCCGACCTGCCCCAGGCGGCAAAAGACTATGTGGCCTTTATTGAAAACGAGATCGGCTACAAAATCAACATGGTCTCGAACGGCCCGGCCCGCGAAGAGATCATGATCCGGTAAGGGAACTTACAGAAACAGGAGGTACAGCCTTTGGAAAAAATACTTGTGCTTGACTTTGGCGGCCAGTATAACCAGCTGATCGCACGGCGCGTGCGCGACAACCACGTTTACGCCGAGATCCTGCCCTACACGACCGACCTGGAGACGATCCGTTCCGGCGGCTACAAGGGCATCATCCTGACCGGGGGCCCCAATTCCGTATATGACGAAACTTCGCCCCACTACACGCCCGACCTGCTTTCTATCGGCGTGCCGGTGCTCGGCATCTGCTACGGCTGCCAGCTGATCGCCTGGATGAAAGGCGGCAAGGTCGCGAGCGCCGAGAAAAGCGAATACGGCAAGATCGACATGACCGTGACCGAACCGGGCAGCGTGCTGTTTAAAGACGTGCCGGCACTCAGCGCCGTTTGGATGAGCCACACGGACTACATTGCCGCCGCGCCGGCCGGGTTCACCGTAACGGCCAAAAGCGCCGACTGCCCCTGCGCCGCGATGGAAAATGCAAACAAAAAAATTTACGCCGTGCAGTTCCACCCCGAGGTGACGCACAGCGTTTACGGCGCACAGGTTCTGCGCAATTTTATTTTTGACGTTTGCGGCTGCGCCGGCGACTGGATGATGGATGATTTCATTGAAAACACCGTGACTGCGCTGCGTGAAAAAATCGGCAGCAAAAGGGTCGTGCTCGGCCTTTCGGGCGGCGTAGACTCCTCCGTAGCCGCCGCGCTCCTCAGCAAGGCCGTGGGCAAGCAGCTGACCTGCGTTTTTGTGGACCAGGGGCTGATGCGCAAGGACGAGGGCGACTTTGTAGAAAAAACGTTCACCACGCTCTTTGACATGCGCTTTGTGCGCGTCAACTGCGCCGATCAGTTTTTGGAAAAGCTCGCCGGCGTGACCGACCCGGAAGAAAAGCGCAAGATCATCGGCGAGGAGTTTTATAAAGTATTTTGGGCGAAGATCCGCGAAGAGGCCGACGGCGGCTTTTTTGCACAGGGCACCATCTACCCCGACCGTATCGAGAGCGGCAAGGGCGACGCCGACAAGATCAAGACCCACCACAACAAGGTGAAAATGCCCGACGACATCAAATTTGACGACGTGATCGAGCCGCTCGGCGACCTGTTTAAGGACGAGGTGCGCGAGGTCGGCGAAAAGCTCGGCATCCCGAAAGAGCTGGTGTGGCGCCAGCCGTTCCCCGGCCCGGGTCTCGGCGTGCGCATCATCGGCGAGATCACCAAGGAAAAGGTCAAAATTTTGCAGGAGGCCGACGCGATCTTCCGCGAAGAGATGGCAAATTCCGGCTACGAAAAAGAGCTCAGCCAGTTCTTTGCCGTGCTGCCCGGTGTAAAGACCGTGGGCGTTATGGGCGACCACAGAACGTACGACGAGCTCATCGCCCTGCGCGCCGTGACGACCGACAACTTCATGACGGCCGACTGGGCGCACATCCCCTACGACCTCTTGGCCAAAGTCTCGAACCGCATCACCAACGAAGTGGACCACGTCAACCGCGTGGTGTACGACATCACCTCCAAACCCCCTGGAACGGTGGAGTGGGAATGACGCTCGAAACGGCGAAAACCCGCATGAATACAGGCTTTTTTGCCCGTCCATACTGCTCTTGATACTGGATTGATACTATTTGTGTCCGCCCGGTATTCTCAAGAGAAAAATCCCAAAAGGACAAGCAAAACCGCCCTGCTGAACGACAAATTCAGCAGGGCGGTTTTTTTGCTTGTCTTATTTATTTTTCCGCCAAGGGATATAATATTCGCTTTCCAGGCCATCGTCGCAGGTATGGGGCCAGTTGAGTTTCCATTCAAAATACTCTTCCCTGGTGATCTCCCCGGCGTGTAACTCCTGCTGACGAAAAAGCCATTCCCGCATGAACTCGTCCACAAGGCCATACTGGAAGTACATACCCACGGGAGGGTGTGCGGGCCAGTCATCGCTATCATTGTACCGTACAGCGGTATCATCAGCGGCCCCTGCTCTGCCCGGATTGCGGACAAGTTGGAACAGGCGGATAGCGCCAGGGCTGTCCTCGTCCAGCCAGAAGAATGTCCGCATGAAGTCCTCGGCAGAGCCGGGGGCGATGGTGTAGAAGTTCTGGCGGTCTACCCGCAGCGCCTCGGCCATCTTGTCCAGCAGTTCCCGTTTCGGAACACGGTAATTCGTCTCATACTGGGCGATCCGGTTGTCCGCTCCCTTTTCCTCAAAGCCGATAGCAAGCCCCAATTCCTTTTGTGTCATGCCTCGAAAGGTGCGGATTTTCTTTATCTTGTCTCCGACTGTCATAATATCCCACCGCCTTTGCCAATAGTATAGCGCAAAAAAGCGAAAGATGCAAGATAATCTTTAACAAAAATGCGAAATAAATTCTTGACATTAACACTTATGTTAATGTATAATGAAGATGGTGACATTAACATATTTGCGAAACTAAAATAAGGAGGTGCTGACCATGGAAAAGGAGCTGTTTGTGAGAGCAGAGGAGGTCGCCAGGGAGCTGGGCATTTCCAAGCCCTACGCCTACAAGCTGGTGCGGGAGATGAACGAGGAGCTGAAGAAAAAAGGCTTTCTCACCATTCCCGGACGGGTAAGCAGGCGCTACTTCGAGGAAAAATTCTATGGGCTGCGGGACAGACAATAAGGAGGGAACCACAATGCCGGCATACAAAGACAAGGCAAAGGGCACATGGTATGCGTCCTTTTACTACGAGGACTGGACGGGCAAGAAAGTAAAGAAAATGAAACGGGGCTTTCCCACCAAGCGGGAGGCTCTGGAGTGGGAGCGGACATTCCTGCAACAACAGACCGCCGACCTGGAAATGACCTTTGAAAACTTCGTGGCTGTCTATGTGGCGGACATGAAAGGCCGTATCAAGGAAAACACCTGGGGGACGAAAGAGCATATCCTCTACAAGAAGTTGGTGCCGTACTTCGGCAAGCGGAAGATGTGCGACATTCACTCCAAGGAGGTCATCGCCTGGCAGAATGAAATGCTGGGTTACCGGGACAAGAACGGCAAGCCCTACTCTCCGGTGTACTTAAAAACGCTGCACAATCAGTTGAGCGCCGTGTTCAACCATGCGGTACGGCACTACAATCTAAAGGTCAATCCCGCTGCCCAGGCGGGCAATATGGGAAAGCCAAAGGGACGGGAAATGCTGTTCTGGACAAAGGCGGAGTATCTGAAATTCGCCGAGGCCATGATGGACAAGCCCCTTTCCTATTACGCCTTTGAAATGCTCTACTGGTGCGGCGTCCGGGAGGGGGAGCTGCTGGCCCTCACTCCTGGCGACTTCGACTTTGAGAAACAGACCGTCACCATCTCCAAGTCCTACCAGCGGATTAAGGGCAAGGATGTGATTACCGACCCCAAGACCCCTAAGAGCAACCGGGTCATTCAAATGCCCGCTTTCCTCTGTGAAGAAATGCGAGACTATATCAAGAGCCTGTATGGGGTGAAGCCCACCGACCGCATTTTCACGGTGACAAAATCCTACCTCCACCGGGAGATGGACAGGGGTGCGAAAGAGGCCGGGGTAAAGCGGATCAGAATACACGACCTGAGGCACTCCCACATTTCGCTGCTCATTGACATGGGCTTTACGGCCCTGGCAATCGCTGACCGGGTGGGACATGAAAGCATTGATATTACCTACCGCTACGCCCACCTGTTCCCCACCCGGCAGGCGGAGATGGCGGACAAACTGGACATGGAGCGAAAGGGGGCCTAAATCATGTCAGTGAAAAATCTTGACCGACACAACCGCTGGAGAAACAAAACTGTGGCTTTCCGGGTGTCCCCGGATGAGGACAGGGAAATTGAAACCGCTGTGCGGCTCTCCGGCCTTACCAAACAGGACTACATCACCCGACGGCTGCTGTGCCGGGATGTGGTGGTACAGGGCAACCCCAGGGTGTATAAGGCCCTGCGGAACGAGCTGGCCGCCGTTCTGGAAGAACTGGAGCGTATCGAGGCCGGGAATGGCGTGGATGGGGAGTTGCTGGACACCATCCGGCTGATCGCCGCCATCATGGACGGCATGAGGGAGGATTGATAGATGGATAGATTGCAAGAGAAAACGACTGCCCCATATCCGCCTGTTGGCGCAGACGGGGGACAGTCGCTCTCACAAAAACCTAACCAAAGTATAGCAGAGGGCGTGACAGAACACAAGCCCCCGGAAAGAGATTTGGAGGAAATCCTGCGGCAGATAAGCCGGGTCAATGACCCGGCCTATCTGCCTACCGTGTCTATGAATGACCTCTACGAACAGGTGTACCCCGGCAGACCTCCTGTGGTAGACGGTCTGCTCTATGCGGGGACATATCTCTTTGTGGGCGCTCCCAAGGTGGGCAAGTCCTTTCTCATGGCCCAGCTTGCCTATCATGTGAGTATGGGCCTTTCCCTGTGGGGGTATGAGGTGCGCCAGGGGACAGTCCTCTATCTGGCCCTGGAGGACAACCACCGTCGCTTACAGGAGCGGTTGTACCGGATGTTTGGAGTAGAGAGTACCGGAAACCTGTTCTTTGCCATCGGAGCTAAGCAGCTCGGCGGTGGCCTGGAGGAGCAGCTAAAGGGCTTTGTCCGGGAACACACGGACACCCGGCTTATTATCATCGACACCCTGCAAAAAATCCGGGAGGCCGGGGCAGAGAAGTACAGCTATGCCAACGACTATGAGGTAATCACCAAACTGAAACGGTTTGCCGATATAAGCGGGGTTTGCCTCCTGGTTGTACATCACACCCGCAAGCAGCAGGCCGATGATAAGTTTGATATGATCTCCGGCACCAACGGCTTATTGGGTGCGGCAGACGGGGCCTTTCTGCTCCAAAAGGAGCGGCGGGCAGACAACGCCGCCACCCTGGACATTTCTGGGCGGGATCAGCAAGACCAGCGCCTCTACCTCAAGCGGGACGAGGAACGGCTTGTGTGGGAGCTGGAGCGGCGGGAAACGGAGCTGCGGCAGGAGCCGCCTGACCCGGTGTTGGAGGCTGTTGCCGCCCTGGTAACGGCGGAACGGCCAGAGTGGAGAGGGACGGCCACGGAACTTGTCGCCGCCCTGGGGCTGGATATGAAACCCAATGCCCTGGCTATGCGGCTGAATGTCCGGGCGTGGCGGCTGTCCTATGAGTACCACATCCACTATGAAAGCGCCCGAACCCATGCCGGGCGGAGTATCAAGCTCACGTTGGAGGAACCCCAGGCGTGACGACCGTGACAGCTGTGACAGCTTTTCGGAGTGCGGAGGCGGTGTGTAAAACATCGTCACGGTCGTCACGGCTGTCACGGGGAGCGGGGGCGAAAGTCAAGGGGGGCATACCTGCGGGTGGAGATTGCCGCAAGTCAATACAACCCGTACCCCTTGACTTTCGGCCCACGGAAAACACTTGCCGGGCGGTGGAAAGGCCCCTGGCCTTTCCACCCTGCCCAACGGCGAGTGACAAAGTTTAGGCGGGGTGCAGGGTGCCCTTTTCAAAGGGCGGCCCTGCTGGGGGAGGCAACCGCAGTTGCCGGGGGCAAAGCCCCCACACCACCCCGTAGGGCGCAAATGCGCTTTTGATGGCCGTCAGGCTGTCAAAAGTGCTTTTGCGTTACTTTCGCAGAAAGTAACAAAGGCTCGCCGCTTGCGCGGCGGAAAAGGGAGGAGGGATTGATTTGAAAAGGACAATCAGCGCCATGGTGGGCCAAGGATCGGTGAACCATAACAGTAGAAAATTCCACGCCAAGAACACTGACCCGGAACGCTCCCACTTGAATATAACCTACTGCCAGGAGAATATCAAGGCGGTGTACCATGAACTCTTTGACGAGGCTCTGGAACGGTACAACGCTAAACAAACCAGGGCCGACAGAAGGATAGAGGATTACTATGAGAAGATCCGCTCCGGCAAGCAGGAAAAGCCGTTCCATGAAATCATCCTGCAAGTGGGCAATCGAGATGATATGAGCGCCGACAGCGAGGAGGGACAGCTTGCGGCAGCGGTTTTGGACGAGTACATGAAGGGCTTTCAAGAGCGCAACCCCCAACTCCGGGTGTTCTCTGCCCACCTCCACATGGACGAGGCTACGCCCCATCTGCACATTGACTTTGTACCATTCACCACCGGGAGCAAGCGAGGGCTGGACACGAGGGTATCTTTGAAACAGGCGTTAGCGGCCCAGGGTTTCCAGGGCGGCACCAGAGGGGACACAGAGTGGAGCCAGTGGGTGCGCTCGGAAAAGGAGCAGCTTTCCCTGGTCATGGAGCGCCACGGGATTGAGTGGGAGGACAAAGGCACCCACGACAAGCACTTGTCTGTGCTGGACTACAAGAAAGAGCAGCGGGCAAAGGAGATCGCCGTTCTGGAGACGGTCAAGGCGGAGAAAGAAAACCAGGTGGAGAGCCAGGAACGGCGGCTCAAAGAACTTGCCCCGGCGGTGAAAAATATGGAGCGGTTGGCAGCGGATTTCTCCGCCAATCCGGAGGAGATTTTGCCGGAGCCGGGAACGCTGGAAACAGGCCGGGCCTACCGAGAGAAAAAGGCAAAGCCCCTGCTGGCCCAAATCGTCAAGGTGCTGCGCTCCCTGTATCTGGCCTATGTGGAGCTGCGGGGGAAATTTGAGCGTCTGCAAGGGGACTATGGCCGGGTGAGGGAGAGCAACATCCGCCTGTCTGATCGATTGCAGGAGGTCAAGTTGGAAAACAAGGCCATGCGGCAAGTCTCCGCTGACTATGAGCGGGTCAAAAGGGCCTTTGGCCCAGAACAAGTGGACAGAATATTAGAGGCCGCTTACCAGCAGGAACAGGCTGAAAAGAAACGGAAACGGGCCGCAAGGCAAAAAACAAGGGTAGGCGCACGATAATCACCAAAACCAGAGGGTGTTCCAGTGAATGCCCTCCGGTTTTATTTGGGGAATCGGGTAAAATAATTTCTTGTTTTTTAGAGCGCACTATGATATACTATTATTATCCTGATTTGAGGAGTCTACCAAATATGCGGCAAGGTATTCTTAAATAAAATTTGATAATGGGCGCAAAAATGATTGCCCCTTGCAGGGGCTTGGTTTTTGTACCCAATTTAAGAATACTTTTGCCTT
>URDW01000003.1 GCA_900546735.1 uncultured Oscillospiraceae bacterium | reverse complement strand
CAAGTTTCGTATCGCTTGTTCCGGCTTTTATTTTTTTCTGAATAAAAAGCCGAAAATGCGCTTCGTCGGCGCGTGTTGCGTATCGCTCAAAATGACTTTTTCTTGATTTTGTATGAAACGTCATTTCTCGCTCGCTTCACCGCGCCTCCTCTCCCCAGAAAAAGTTTGCACAGCAAATTTTTTCTGGGGCTTCCTGTTTCGGCAGGCTCCATGCAAGCTGCGTGTCACTCACTTTCAGTTTTTGATTTGTTAAGGCATATAACATTAGAAGTTTATGAACAAACATCTTTAGGCTTGACTTTGCCGGGCGCGAAAGATATAATGAGAGTATAGAATTTTAAAGCAGGGGGTAAACTTAAAAATGAACCTTAAAAAAATTGCAAAAATCGTAGCCGCGATCGCCGCGCTTGCCGCGATCGGCGCCGCCGTATATTTCCTGGTCAAAAAACTTTTCCCGAAAAAAGAAGTACAGTATTTTGACGACTCGGATTTCTTTGAGTGCGACGACGACGTTTGCGAAGTGATCGAATGCGACAACGAACAGCCCGCCGAAGAAGCTGCTCCCGCAGAAGAAGCGCCCGCCGCTGAGGAAGCGAAAGGCACGGCCAAGGCTGCAAAAAGCGCGCCCAAAAAAAAGACGGCTGCTAAAAAAGAAGCCGCAAAATAAACCAAAAAAGCAAAAAGGGTCAGACATTCGTCTGGCCCATTCTTTTACGGAGTGACCCAAATTGTACAAAAACGGACTGGTGCTGGAAGGCGGCGGCTCGCGCGGTATTTTTACAAGCGGCGTGCTGGACTGCTTTATGGAGCACAAAATTGAATTCCCTTATGTAATCGGCGTTTCGGCCGGCACCTGCAACGCAGCGTCTTACATTTCCAAATCGTACCACCGCCAGCGTGACATTACGCTGAACTATGTAAACGACAAGCGCTACATGGGGCTGCACCACTTCATTACGAAGGGCGAGTACCTGAACTACGACTGGATTTTTGATGAGCTGTCTTACGACCTGATGCCGATCGACCAGAGCAAATTTGACAATGCGCACTGCCGTTTTGTGTGCGTGGTGACGAACGCCGAGACCGGAGAAGCCGAGTACCTGGATGTGCCGAACCTGCACGAGCGCGGCTGCGTGGAGCTGCGCGCCTCCTGCGCGCTGCCGGTGGCTACAAAAGGCGCCGTGATCGACGGCAAAAAGTACTTTGACGGCGGCATTGCCGACTCCATTCCGGCTGCCCGCGCGCTTAAGGACGGGTGCGAGAAAATCGTGGTCATCCTGACGCAGGACATCGACTACGTCAAACAGCCCATGGACAAAGTTGCCCGGCTGGTGCGGCGCAAATACAAAAATTACCCGAAGCTGGCCGAAAGCATTTTGAACCGCCACAACATGTACAATGAAGAGCTTGCCTATGTGCGCAAACTGGAGGAAGAGGGGCGCGCGCTGGCCATTCGCCCGCCGCAGCCGCTGCACTGCCCCACGCTGGAAAAAAACACGGCGCACTTGCAGAAAATTTACGACTACGGCTATGAGACGGCCAAAAATTCCATGGACAAGATCGAGGCGTTTTTAAAATGATCCTTCCCTACGCAGGCACTTACCCGAACGTTTCGGGCGCAAAATTCATTGCTGAAAACGCCACCGTCATCGGTAAAACCACGCTGGACAAAGGTTCCAGCATTTGGTTTGGCGCTGTGGTGCGCGCCGACGAGGACGAGATATGCATCGGCCGCTACTCCAATGTGCAGGACAATGTAACGATCCACACCGACAGGGGCTTTCCGGTCAGGATCGGCAGCCATGTGACGATCGGCCACAACGCCGTGATCCACGGCGCCGAGATCGGCGACAACAGCCTGATCGGTATGCACGCCACCGTTTTGAACGGCGCCAAAATCGGCAGCGGCTGTCTGATCGGCGCGGGCGCGCTGGTCACGGAAAACAGCGTGATCCCCGACAATTCGCTGGCGATGGGCGTGCCGGCCAAAGTGGTGCGCCGAATGGGCGAAAAAGAAGAAGCCATGATGAAGCAGGCAGCCATTGCTTACAGCAAAGAGGCCAACAAATATTTTGAAAACCGGTAAACAAACAATAAGCGCAGATATTGCCGTGTGGTGCAGTATCTGCGCTTTTATTTTTTATCTCTTTTTACACACCGGCAGACGCAGCCCGCGCTGTGGCGCTGTCAAAGTCGAACACCGCACAATCTGCCTGCACGCGAAGCGTTTTTTCAGGCGTTTTTACGGTGATCACACCGCCGTCTGCAAAAATGTCGACCATCCGGCCGAAAATCTGCAGGCCGCAAAGGGAAATATGGTCGCGTTTCGGCCAGACGCGCAGCTTGTGCCAGCCGACCGGGCGCAGGCCGAAAAGGCCCTCGGTGACCACGCGGCAAAACAGCGCGCTTTCGCCGCTCAGGTGCGCGCGGTTGCCCTCGGGGAACGCCTCGAACGGATACGGCGAATGGTTGCCGAGCAGCCGGTCGCGGCTGTAGGCACAAACGCGGTCAAACGCCGCCGGATCGCCGGCCAAAAACGCACCGCGCAGCGCAAACAGCAGGCTGCGGTCCCAGGTGGTGAAGTGCGCCGACGTGGTGCGCAGAAGCCCGTTTTGGTACAGGTTCGGCGAGAAAACAGCAGCCAAGGTCTGGTCGCGCCGGCCAAACAGTTCGACCGTAAGCGGCATGCAGATCCAGGCGCGCAGATTTTTTTCGCCGGCGCAATAGCGGTATGTGGAAAAGCCCTCCACCTCAGCGCCAAAATAATTTTCAATATTTTCGGCAAGCTCTTTTGCCTCCCGGCGCCAGGCAGCGGCCAGATCTGTTTTGCCGAGCACATCGCAGATCAGCGCGCCGTTTAAAAGCGCATCATACGTCAGGCAGCTGGTGTTCAGGTTGGCGCTGCCGCTTGGAAAACGGTTTTCCAGTTCGTCAGAATCGCTCGCGATCACGCCGTGTTCATTCTTGCGCGAAAGCGAAAAGTCGATACACCACTTTATATCGTCAAAAAACGACTCGGCAAGCCGCCGGTCGCCGCGCACCAGCAAAAAGCGGCAAAGGCCGTAAGCGTACATGGCGCCGTCGCCGCGGTCGCCCGCACCGTTCCAGAAATCGCGCCCTTCGGCCACGATGCTGGTGACGAGCGCCGTTTTTTCACAAAACGGGCGGTCGCTTTTGTCCATATATTTTTCGTACTGCCGGTAGCAGTTGGCCGCACTTTCCACCGCCGCCGGATAAGACAGATACGCAAAAAACGGGTTGGCATATTCGCACTGGTCATTCGTCCAAAGCGCGGCGTAGTAGCTGCCGCCGCCCGGGCTGTGGAACAGGCCGGACTGCGTCTGAAAAATGCTTTCACAGCTGCGCAGCACACAGTGGGAAAAGGCAGCGTCCAGCTGCGGCGAATCCGTTTGCAAAACCGGCTGCGCAAAGCCGGCCTCTGCAAACGCCGCGCGCCGCGCAAGCTGCGCCTCTATTTCCACCGGTTCGCTCTGCCGGCAGGCAAAATACACAATAAAGAACCGATGCGTACGCCCGGCGGCAAGCGCGACCCTGCGGCGGTAATCACAGGCACGGTTCAGCGAAACGCTGCCCGATTCCGCCGCGGCAACGCCGCAAAAGATCTTGCCGTTTGCGCACTTTTCTGCAGGCAGGGCCGCCGTGGAAAACGGCACAAAGACCTCCAGACAGCCGGCTGTTTTTGCCGTGACCTCGACCATTTCGACAAGCGCCGGTGCGTCGGCGCAGGGCGTCAGCGTGCGGCTGACCTGCAGACCGGGCGTTTGTGTTTGCAGGGTCAATTTGCCGCGAAGGCACGCCGACACCACTTTTTCGTGCTGCACACGGCCGTTCAGCACAAACTGTGCCGCGCCGCCCGAAACATCGAACGAAAAGCTGCCGCGCGTGTCGTCCGGCAGCTTGCGCAGGTACGGCGCCGTGATATGGCGGCGCAGGCGCAGGCTGCCGCTCCCCGTGCGGCCGTAGCAGACAATGGCGCTGACCTGAAAGCCGCTCATTTCGATATGGTCGCTGCAGGCGCCGGACTCACGCCCGATTTGCCAGAGCACGCTTTTGTCCGGCAGCAGCGACTTTAAACGGGGCGCGGTCATCGTTTTCGGATTCGGCCGCGCCCACAGTGCAAACGGCGAACGGCCGAAAAAGAGTTTATAAGGTTTCATTTTCTGCACTTTCCTCGCTTTCCTGTGCGTTTTCTGCTGCGGCGCGCACTTTCAGATCCTCCACGATCTGCTGCTGGCGCTTTTCGCTCATGTCGTAAAACAGCATCGGAATAACGGTCAGCAGGCAGGAAATGATGGTGGTGATGATCATGACATTGAAAATCGGCGTGCGCACATCGGCGTTATAAAGTACATTATAGTCCGTGCCCAGGCCATAGTAGCGGTAAAAATACGGCAAAATCAGCGAGGTGACCATGCCGACCGCTGTGACCAGCATGCCGCCGAACTGGGTAATAAAGCCTTCCAGACGTTTGCCGGTCTTCCACTGCTGGTAGTCGAACACGTCAGCCGTGGCAGAAGCCGTCAGCACGCCGTCGCCGCCGACAGCCAGTGTAGCCAGGTACAGGCAAACGAGGAACAGCACGGAATTGTTCATGGTCACGAGCATCAGCCCGGAAAAGACAGCACGCATCACGTTAAACGCGATCATGCAGTTCTTTTTGCCGAATTTTTTGGCCAAAACCGGCGCGAGCAGCATACCGGGTACAGAAGCCGTGCCGATTATCGTGTTCATGATACCGAGCAGGCTGTTGCTGCGCACCACATACAGGCAGTACCACGACAAAATGCTGCCGATGCCGTACTTCATGGCGCCCAGGATCTGGTACAGGTAGATCAGCCAGAAATACTTGTTGTTTTTGATTTCACGAATGCCCTGCGAAAACTTGACCTTGGCGACATACGTTTTGGGCACGATGATTTTTTCATTTGTATCCTTAAACACCCAAATGCTCAGCAGGATGCCGGCCACGGAGAAAATCGGAAACAGCACGCGGTAGGCCGAAAAGCCCAGCATGCCGCCGTCAAAAAACTCGGCAAAGATCGGCAGAAGCATGTTGACGAGCGACGGCCCCAGACTGTAGATAAACTGACTGACCGACAAAAGCGACGTGCGTTCCTGCCCGTTTGGCGTAAGCACCTGCGCCAGGCTGGTGTAGGCCAGCGCGTAAGTGGACTGAAACAGCATCGTCAGCGCATAGATCAGGCACAGCAGCACGCATTTGAGCGTATAATTGAAGTCATTGGGCACAAACGCCATTAAACAAATCAGCACCGCCGTTGGAATACCCGTCCACAGCAGATACGGCCGGAACTTGCCGTATTTGGTGTTGGTGTTGTCGATGAGCATGCTGATAAACGGCGATTTGACCAGGTTTAAAATGTTGACGATGATCGACATCCACACCAGGTGCACCGGGTCGATGCCATAAGCCGAGCCAAGCAGCAGGCAGTTTGCCGAAAGCGCCACATAGCCAAAAATAGAGTTGATGGTGTTGACGCCGATACCGCCGACACTGTAGGCCGTGAACTCCTTGTAAGAAATGTACTTGCCCTGTGCAGGCGTTTTCCAGTGCGCGCGCACATCGCCGACCAGGTTCTTGACCAGCGTGGTGACCCCGGAAATTCCGTGAACAGCCATTTTTCTTCCCCCTTCTGCTGTGCGCCCGGGCATATTCAGCGGGCGCAACAACCTGATTCCATCATAACACATCAAACCGCTGTTGCAAATACAAAATGTTTAAAAACCGGTGGAAAAAGATACACTTATTTTACACCGGGCGCCCGGCGGTGCAAAAAACCATTTTGCCGGTCAAAAAACGGCCGCGCACCAAAAACGCAGCCGCACATAAAATAAAAGCGGGCAGCAAACTGCTGCCCGCTTTAGACTGTCGAAAAAGTCGGCCGGACCGCGCATCATAAAGCACAGGATAAAAAAATCGCTTTCCGGCTATGAAACACATTGTAAAAATCGTTGTAATATAAAAGACAACAGAGAAAGCAGAAAAACCGCACAGCCGTGCGGTTTTTGCGCTTTTTGTCTTTTGCTCGGGGGCAGTACCTTTGTACAGCTCCCGCTCGCAAAATACAAAATCCGGCTCACCTTTTTGGCAGTCTTTCAGCGTGTCAGGCTGTATAATTTGTTGCAAACACACCTTTTTTGACACGCTGAAGCGGGCAGCAAACTGCTGCCCGCTTTTCCGTCATTTTACAGATAAACAGCCAAGGCTTAAGCTCTGGTCGTTTCCATGTTGTCCTGCAGCCACTCGTCAGAAGCCGGGAAAGTGATGTCGTAGTCGATCTGCAGAGAAGCGCTCTTATCCGTGATGATGGCAATGGAAGCATGTTCCACCGTAACGGTGACTTTCATGTTGTACTCAGCCGCCGTGATCTCACCGGTAGAAGTGTTGATGGTGATCGTGCCGATACCGTTCTGGTATTCTACACGGCAGTTTTCTTCCGTTGTGCCGCTTGCCCAGGAAACGCCGACGCTTTCAACCGTGGAAGCGATGTCGCCCAGCGTGTTGAAGAAGCGACCCTGTGAATCCTTGCCCTTTGCGCTCATGGAAGCGGCTTTCGGCTGGATCTGGATGGTGATGGTGCCGTCGCCGTTGTCTTTTACATTGGCAGCCAGCACATCCTCTGCAGTAAGGGCAGAGGTCTTGAAGGAGTCTTCATCGATCTTTCTGGTGTCGCAGGGCGGCAGCGCCTGTGCAGACGGCTTGAACAAGCTGCCGACGATGCCGGGAACAAGGCCTTCGATAATGCCGTTGCTTTTGCCTTCGACCAGAATGTCGTGTACGTTCAGTTCTTCTGCACCGACCAGGGCGTACCACGTTTCCGTGCCGGAAGGCGTGTTGTACTGCGCCGACTTTGTCTTGGTCAGGTTATAAGCCTCTACATAATAATTGACAACGTCTTCAACCGTTTTGAATTCGACGCCACCGTATGTATTCGGTACAAATTCATCGATTTGGACCGATTCGCCGCCGGCAGAATCGCCCTCGCCTTCGGCAGCTGCACCGCCGGCCGTTGCTGCGCCGAGCGCACCGCCGTCTTTATAAGAGCCGTCCTGCACTTCTTTGATGGCCTGGATCGTGCCTTTTGTTACATAGTTGATTTTTGCACAGCCGGCAAAGCTCAGCACAATGACGAGTGCGAGCACGGCGGCCGTCAATTTCTTGATGGAAGTTTTTTTCATCAGTGGGTATCCCCTTTCGCCCAATAATAATAGGTATGCGTAATCACGCCACATATTAAATTTATTATAAAACGGACAAAATGTCAATACTTTATTAAAAATTTCATCACAAGCTTTTTATTTTCTGTATAAAATTTACACTTACAGTTGTTTTTTTTCGTTGTTTATGGTACACTCGCTAGAGAATGCAATGAAAATGACCCGGATGATACGGTACATCTGCACAATAGATAAAGGAGATGACACCATGCGCTGCAAAAACTGCGGCTACGAAAACGAAGAAGGGCTTTATATCTGCCAGAACTGCGGTTCGCCGCTCTATGACGAGGCGCCGCTGACCGACGAAAACGGCAACCTGCAGCCGCCTATGGAAGACACCGGCGACGAGGACCGCGCAGCGGCCGTTAAACGCCGCAACATCATCATCGGCTGCGTGGCCGGCGTTGTGGTGGTGGCCATTGTAGTCGCCATCGTTGTGGCGGCCGTGACCGGCTGCAGCGGCAAAGACGACACCGTGACCACACCCGAAAGCAACGCACAGACGGCAGACGAAACACAGGACGACGATGACGACTACGTCTACACACGCCGCCCGACAAACCGCACGACCGAACGCACCACCGAGCGCACGACCGAATCCACAACGGAGCGCACGACCGAAAGCACAACGCAAAGCACGACCGAATCCACAACAGCTTCTACGACCCAGCCGCCCACGGAGTCCACGACCCAGCCGCCTACGGAGCCGACCAGCGACAGCGGCGAAACACCGCCCGGCACGGTCCCCCCGGCGCAGTGACCCGCGGCGAGCGCGCGAACGCGCTGTTTTATAAGGGCTACAACTGTGCGCAGGCCGTTGTGTGCAGCTTTTGCGAAGAACTGCACATGACTGCGCAAGACGCGGCGCGCCTGGCCTCCGGCTTCGGCGGCGGCATGGGGCGCCTGCGCGAAGTCTGCGGCGCTGTCAGCGGCATGGTGCTTGTGGCCAATTTGCTGTACGGCGACGGCTGTGAAAAGGATTATAATAAGAAAAAAGAACATTACGCACGCGTACAGGCGCTGGCCGGCGCTTACCGCGCGCAGACCGGCTCCATCGTCTGCCGCGAACTGCTGGGGCTGAAAACAGCAGGCGCCGACGCACCGCAGCCGGAGAAGCGCACCGCAGAATACTATAAAAAGCGTCCCTGCCCGCAGCTGTGCGCCCTGGCCGCCGATATACTGGACGACTACCTGCAGAAAGATCCGCCGCAAAACGCCGGCGCCGTGCCGTACGGCGAAAATTCGGCTCAGGCAGACACAGCACAGCCAAAAAATTAAAAAACTGCAATTTTACCCTTGCATTTTGTAAAAAGATGTGGTATAGTATTTTAGCGCAAAGCGAACTTTGCGCCATGCGCTGGTAGCTCAGCTGGATAGAGTGACTGGCTACGAACCAGTAGGTCGGGGGTTCGAGTCCCTTCCAGCGCGCCACGTCGTCGCGGACTTTATATCGTTCGCGACGGCTTTTTTATTTCCGGACAAAGTCGTCTCTCACTCATACCGTCGCTCCTCCTTTCCCCAAAAAGCTTTGCATGCGCAAACCTTTCCGGGGGCCCCATGAAAGCGCAACATAGATTTTGCGTACATTTATTTTTTGAAAAAGACTCGAACACGAGCATCCTCGTCGGAACAAGCTTCATATCGCTTGTTCCGGCTTTTGTTTTTTCCGGTTCAAGCCGGATGCGCCCCGCCAGAACCGGCACGCTACATGCCGCGGCGGTGCGCAGGCGGATCACCGGCGGTCTTCGTGATCGCGGCGGATGTCGGCGCTCCAGTCGGCGGCAAGCGGCGCGTTTGCGCGCACACACGCGCACGCCGCAGCCACGCTTTCATACGCCGTTTTGGTGCCGCGGCTGTCGGCGCGGTAATCGACCGACCGGTCAGCGCCAATGCCGAAATGCCCGGCCGTCTCCACCGCATCCATATTGGCGCCGATAAACAGAAACTCCCAGCCGAAGCGTTCCTTTTGCCGTTCGATCATGGCGCGCACGCGCGGGGCGGAATACACCCGGCTTGCGTTTTCCAGGCCGTCTGTCATGATAACGAACAGCGTGTGTGCCGGCACATCCTGCCGGCGTGCATACTTGTGCACCGTGCCGATGTGGTGCACCGCACCGCCGAGTGCGTCGCAAAGCGCGGTGGCGCCGCGCACAAAATAGGTCTGCCTTGTCAGCGGCGCCACGTTTTGCAGCGGCACACGGTCGTGCACGACAAGCGTTTCATGGTCAAAAAGAACGGTAGAGACCAGGCAGCGCCCCGGCTGTTTCTTCTGCTTTTCCAGCATGGCGTTAAAGCCGCCGATGGTGTCCGTCTCCAGTCCGGCCATAGAGCCGGAGCGGTCGAGAATAAAGACAAGCTCCGTAAAATCATTTTGCATATTCCGTTTCATAAGAAAACCTCCCGTACTGTTTTGCTGCAACAACAGTATAGAAGGTTTTTGCCTGCATTTGGTCGCCCGGTAGGCGACTTTTTTTGTGCGGCAGCACCGCCCCGTTTCAGCAAACGCGAAACGGCTGTTCAGGCGATACGCCGCCGAGGACCTTTTGCAGCGCCAAACGCCCGTAAAATACAGCAGCCGTTCGATAAAAAGCAAAACAGCCGCCCGATGTTGATTTGCAGCAGGCGGCTGTTTTACTATATCTGCATTGTCAGATGCGCCAAGGCTTTCTTAATCCAGCTGGCACAGCCGTTCGTGCACGCAGGCGGCCACTTCGCGCGGCAGGCGCGCTTTTTGCAGCGCAGCGCGCAGCTCCTCTTTTGTTTCAGCCTTTTCAAACGGCCGGAACGCACGGTTCTTTTTAAAAGTTTTGTCCTGCCAGCGCGAAAGGATGCGGATGACGCCCTCGCGCGGCGTCTCCTTTTGCAGCGGGCGCACGTTCTGCAGCACCGCCGTGTGCGCTTTCGTCACGTCGGCGTTTTCGATTTTTAAAACAGCCGGCGCGCCGTCTGCCTGGGCGCCGCAGAGCTTTACCGTGTAGTCCCGCACCGGTGGAATGACCGAAACGTCGCCCTCAGCCGGTAAAACGGTAAAGGTCACCCGGCCGTTTTCGCAACGGATCTCAAACGCGGTTTTTGCTGTGTGGTCTTTAAAATCGGTGCGGCCGTTGTCCTCCAGCAGGGTGAACCGGCCGTTTCCGGGCACTGCCCAAATTTCAAACGCCTGCGGATTGGCCGTTGTGTTGCCCCGGTCTGCCGACAGGGGCACGATCGCGCCGGGGCGCGCCAGCGCCGGGATCGTGTTCAGCTCGCGGAACATGGTGATCTTCTGCCCGCCTTTATAGCGCCGGCCAGTGAAGATGTCGGTCCACTCGCCCTCCGGCAGCCAAACGGCGGTGCTGCCGAGCCCAAGCGACTTGTGCTGCGGCTGCGTGATGGGGCACACCAAAAGCTCGCTGCCGAACATGTATTCGTTTGGTACGTTGTACGCCTCCGGCCGGTCGGGGTGGGAATAATACATCGGTTCGCAAATGGCCGTGCCGTCCTCGTTGGTGCGCCGGTCCATCGTAAACAGGTAGGGGATCATCTTGTGGCGCAGGCGCATCCATTTTTTTGCGTTTTCATACACGTCGGCGCGGTATTTCCACGGCTCTTTGCCCAAAAGCTCAATGGCCGTGGAGTGCAGGCGCAGGATCGGTGAAAATACGCCGAATTCGATCCAGCGCATGTACAGGTCGTCGTCGCGGTAGCCCTGGTGATGGCCGCCGATGTCGTGGCTCCACCAGCTGTAGGCCGCGTTCGCGGCGTTGGCCGTGAAATAGGGCTGGAAGTGCAGCACCGGCCAGCTGATGGCCGTGTCGCCCGAAAAGCCCAGCGGGTAACGGTGTGAGCCGAGCCCGGCGTAGCGCGAAAGGATCAGCGGCATCTGGCCGCTTTCCGCGTTGTCCAGAAAATGGTAGTGGTTGAGCGCATTGAGCGGGTCAAGCCCCGGCACGTCGCTTTTTTTGCCCTGCTGCCAGTCGATCCACCAAAAATCTACGCCGTCTTTTTCGTAGGGCTTGTGAATAACGTCAAAATAGGCGTTCCAAAAATCGTCGCTGCCGCAGCGGAATTTGACCGTCTCTTTTTTCGCCGGGTCCTGCCCTACGGCTTTTGCCATGTCTTCGTACATGTCCTCATAGCTGTGGATGCCGTCGGCCGGGTGCAGGTTCAGCGTGATGTGCAGGTCTTTCTCTTTGAGTTTTTTCAAAAATGCCCGGTAGTCCGGGAAAAGCTCGCGGTTCCACGAGTAGCCGGTCCAGCCGCCGTAGCGCACGCCGAAGCGCTCTTTCAGGCCGTGCACCCAGTGCCAGTCCATGTCCACAGTCGCCACGCTCAGCGGCACATCCTCCGCCGCAAAGCGGTCCATTAAATCCAGGTACTCCCTGTCGGTGTAGGCGTGGTAGCGGCTCCACCAAACGCCAAGCGCAAAGCGCGGCACAAGCGGCACCCGGCCGCTGATCTGGTAAAAGGCGCGCAGCGTTTCGCGGTAATTCTTGCCGTAGGCAAAGGCGTACCAGTCGCGTCCGCCCCCTGCGCGCGGCACAAAGCGGCCGTCGTCGCCCAGCAGCATCGACTGGCTGTCATCCAAAAGGTAGGCGCCGTCCTCGGTCAAAAGCCCGTCGCGCAGCGGCACGGCGCCGAACGTGCCGTCCAGCGTACGGCAGGTGCCTTTCAGGTTTTTCTGGCCGGCAAAGCGCAGCGTCTTTTGGGTGTCTTTCATATAAACGCTGTGCGGCTTGCCGCCTTTCACAGTGAAAACGGCCTGAGCCGTCTCCACCGTAATGACGCCGCCGTGCTTTTCGGCTTGCATCGTCTGGCCGGGAAAGCGGCGGAACCAAACCGTGTAGCTTGCCAGATCGATAAACGTGCCGCGCTCCACGCGGATCAGACGCGGTGTCAGGCAGGTGATGCGCACGTCGCCGAAAACGGCGATCTGCGCCTCGTCGGCCTTGGGGTCGGTTTTAGCGATCAGGGATGGTTTGAGCATATCGTCTCCTCCTTAAAGGTGTATTCTTCACCCGGTTTTAACGTCACGCTGCGCGCCCGGCAGCCGGGCAGAATCTTGGCCGGGTCAATGTGCAGCTTTTTTGGTGCGGCAGCTGTGTTTTTAACGGTCAGCGCCTTGCCGTCAAAGGCCAGCTCCAGCCCGGCGCTTTGCAGCACCATACGCGAATTTGCCGTGCAGCACGGTGTAATCGTAAAATCACTTTTTTCATCCGGGCGCACGCCGAAAAAGCTGCGGAGCAAAACATCCAAAAACACGCACGGGTATTCGTAGTAGCGCGCCGCGCCGTGGCTGGGCTTTTCACCGGCCGGTCCGGTGTTGTAATAAACGTGGTTCATGTCGTAGCGCTCAAACAGGTAGTGACCGTTTTTTTCGGCCTCTTCAGCCACGGCCAGCAGCTGGTTCTGCAGCGTTTTCGCATCGCCCAGGCAGCTGCGCAGTTTGGCGTCGTGGCACCAGTAGCGCCCGGCCGCGCACAGGTCATATGGGCCGCCCACGCCGATCTCGGACGGCGTGTAGTCCTCTACCTTTGCGGCCACGAACGACGGGAATTTTTGGAACACGCCGTCATTCTCATAAATCATTTTTACGATCTTTTCGTCGCGCGCTTTCAGCCGGCCTTTGTGAAAACCAAGCGTCACCGGCAGCGCGTTCGCCAAAAGGTGGATGTGGTCGTGCACATTGCCCTTTCGGTCCACCCAGTCGGCGTAGCGGCCGCTTTCTTCGTTCCAAAAGCCCACGGGCAGCGGTTTTATGTAGTTTTCCTGCAGCTTTTCGGCCAGCGTTTCGTAATGCGCGGCCTGCGTTTCACGGCTAAGGATACGTTCCAGAAAAGCGGCGCGCGAAAACGCCAAAACGGCAAAGGCCTGCGCCTGCGCCGCGGCGCCGTCTTTAATGACCTGGTCTTCATAATATACATCGGACCACAGGCGGCCGTTTGCATCTGTCTTTTCCTCAGCCAGGGCCAGGCCGCGTTCCAGCTCTTCGATGTGCGCCTGCAAAAAGGCCGTGTCCTTCGTTTGGCAAAAGTAGGCGTAAAGCTCTTCGCAAAGCTCCAAAATGCCCGTCAGCGGGAACATTTGCGCTTTTGTTTTGCCGTCTTCGCTCTTTCGCAGCACGCGGTATTCGCGCCGGCCGCTTCGCTGCACCGAGCAGGGAATGCGCCGGCGGGTGCGGCAATCTTTTGCCATGGTGCGAAACTGCAGTTCCAGCATACGGCGCACAACGTCGGTTTCCAGCTGTCCGCCCAGAGCCAGCCGGCCGCGGATGTGGAACTCATGGTCCACGGCGGGGTAAGTGCCGGCGTAAACGGAAAGTTCCAGCGTGGAAAGCACATAGCCGTCGCGCCAGGTTTTGTTTTTTCGCATCAGCGTGCGCTCGGCACATTCGGGCACCAGGTTCTTCCAGTAAAGGCCGGCGGCCGTGCCGGTCAGGTCATGCCCGCCGACCGTAAAAGAAAAACGATTTCCGGTAAAATCGCATGGCGGCAAAGCCGAAAAACGCACTTTTTGATACGGGCATGCCAGGGTCAGAAAAACGGCCTTTTTCGTCCGTTTCACCCGGTAGCTTTTTGTGCGCAGTAAAACGCCTCCGCCGCCCGGGCGAAAGACCCACAAAAGCTTTTGCCCGGCAAAACGTGCTGGCTGCCCGGTAGGCGGCACGGCAAAAAGGCGGCCGTTTTCCGCCATGCAGCCGGCCACTTCCACATTCGGTGAAAGGCGTACGGTTTTTACGCCGCCCGGCGCGGCAATGGCTTGCGCACGGTCAGTTTTTGGCCGCATTTTTCTTCCCAGCCCTTCTGTCTGGCGATTTTGGCAAAACTGCCCCAAACTATGGCTATTATAGCATATGGTCTGTATAAAAAATAGATGAAAATACAGAATGTGAAAAATTTATAAGCTTTTCCCCATTTTCTGCGCCGCGCCGTGCGCTTGACAAAACAGCTTGTTTTCCATATGATAAAACCAGAAGCATTGGAAAGAGGGTGCAGCGATGCCGCTGCAGATCATTCGAAACGACATTACGAAAGTTGCGTGCGACGCGATCGTCAACGCAGCCAACCCGTCGCTGCTGGGCGGAGGCGGGGTGGACGGCGCCATTCACCGCGCCGCCGGACCGCAGCTTTTGGAGGCCTGCAAAACGCTTGGCGGCTGCAAGGTGGGGCAGGCCAAGATCACGCCGGGGTTTCACCTGCCGTGTAAATATGTGATCCACACCGTCGGGCCGGTCTGGCACGGCGGCAGCTTCGGCGAGCACGCCGCGCTTGTGTCGTGCTACCGCACGTCGCTTGAGCTGGCGGCGGCAAACGGCTGCGAGTCCGTAGCCTTTCCGCTGATCTCGGCCGGGGCATACGGCTACCCGGCAGATGCGGCTTTTCGCACGGCCGTCAGCACGATCGCCGATTTTCTGGACGCCGCCAAGCATGAAATTCTGGTGTACCTGGTCATTTACGACACGGCGGCCGTTTCCGCCGGCAGCAAGCTGTTTGCCGGCATACGCCAGTACATTGACGACAACTATGTAGACGAACATGCTTTCCGCCGCTCCCGTACGGCAGAACTGCGCCCGCCGCTTTTTGAACAGGCGGCATATGCGCCCATGGCGCAGAGCGCCCCAATGCCGGGCGTCAGCCTGCGCGACTGGGTAGACGGCGCGCAGGAGGAAACGTTTTCTCAGCTGCTTTTGCGCAAAATCGATGAAAAGGGCCTGACCGACGCGCAGTGCTACAAGAAAGCCAACGTGGACAAGCGCCTGTTTTCCAAGATCCGCTCCAACGCGGACTACCGCCCCAGCAAGCCCACGGTGCTGGCGTTTTGCGTGGCGCTGCAGCTCAGTGAGGACGAAACACGCCAAATGCTCGGCGCCGCCGGGTTTGCCCTGTCGCACAGCAGCAAGTTCGACATTATTGTGGAGTATTTTATTCGCCGCGGCAGCTACGACATTTTCGAGATCAACGAGGCGCTTTTTGCCTTTAGCCAGCCGCTGCTCGGCTCGGCGGGATGATGTGTAAACAGGCAGTTTGTATTTCAGAAAGAGGGATGTGTGATGCAGAGAAACGAAGTTTGTCTCCATGCAAAGCCGGCCGCTTGCGGCATTTGCATGGAGTAACACGCCGCAGGAACGTGCCGGCTTTGCCTGTGTAACGATTTTACCAGGAGGAGCAGGCATGAAATACATAAATGCAAACCACATTTTGCCAAAGTGGCTTGTCCGGCAGCTGCAAACTTATGTGCAGGGCGGGTACATTTACGTCCCTGCCGACCCGGCCGGGCAAAAGCGGTGGGGCGAAGTGTCCGGCTACCGGCAGGAGCTGGACGAACGCAACCGGCAGATCCGTTCGGCTTACCAGGACGGCGTGCCGGCGGCGCGTCTGGCTGAAGAATACAGCCTGTCCGTACACGCCATTCGCAAAATCATTTACCAAAAATAAGGAACGGGGCTGCATTTGCAGCCCCTCAGCGTGTCGAAAAAGGCATAACGGCAATAAAATATCAGCCCGACACGCTGATAGACTGTCAAAAAGACGAGTTGGATTTTGTATTTTGCGAGGTGGTGCTGTCGTCTAAATGCACGCCGATACGTTTGCAACCGCCTTTTGAATAATTTTTTGCGGCGATTGCTCACTTCAAGCGTGCATTTCTCCTCTCCCCAAAAAGCTATGTGGCTTTTTAGGGACCCCCCTAGGTACTGCCCCCGAGCAAAAGACAAAAAGCGCAAAAACCGCACTGTTGTGCGGTTTTTCTGCTTTCTCTGTTACTTTTTTATATAGAGCGATTTTACAATGTATTTCATAGCCGGAAAGCGATTTTTTATCCTGTAATTTATGATGCGCGGTCCAACCGGCTTTTTCGACAGTCTCGAAAAGACGGCCAAAGCCGTCTTTTTTCTGCCTTTTTGCACATACTAATTCTGTGTGTGGCCGCCCTGTGCGGCAAAATTTTTGTTCCGGGGTGGTCTTTTGAAAAAGGTGGGCATCGTTACCATTTTTGACCCGTTTGCCAATTACGGCAACAAGCTGCAAAACTACGCCGTGCGCTATGTGCTTTTGGAACTCGGCTTTGCAGCCGACACGCTTTATGTGGAAAAGCAGGTGCGCTTTACGCCGCTGCTTTACGGCAAAGCCGCGTTCCACCGGCTGACGCATTACCGCCTGGCGGGGGACAGGCGGTTTTATAAAACGCTTAAAAAAGTCAGAAAGTTTCAAAAATTCGGCCGCCGCTATTTAAATCCGCACCGCATCCGGCGCTTTTCGGGGCTTGATTCGCAGTACGACTTTTTTGTGCTCGGCAGCGACCAGGTGTGGAACACCGCCTGGTTCGACGCGCGCAAAAAGCATGCTTTTTTGCTGACCTTTGCCCGGCCGGAACAAAAAGCGGCGTTTGCCCCCAGCTTTGGCACCGACCGTTTGGACGGTGTGTGGCGCGGCTGGTTTCAAAAATACCTGCCCACCTTTTCGCACCTTTCGGTGCGCGAAACGAGCGGCGCTGCATTGATCCGTGACCTGACCGGGCAGGCGGCCGAGGTGCTTGTGGACCCGACCCTGCTTTTGCCGGCGCCGGCCTGGCGCACACTGGCGGAAAAGCCGCGCGGCGTTTCGCTTGAAAAAGGGTACATTTTGGTTTATATGCTGGGGCAGCTGTCCCGGCAGGAACGTGCGTTTTTGGAGCAGGCGGCCGGCGAGCGCAGTTTGCAGATATATGATTTGACCGGCGGCGACGACCGTGTTCTTTTAAACCTTTCACCGGGCGAGTTCCTCTATATGCTCGACCACGCCGCACTGGTCGCGACCGATTCGTTCCACGCCTGCGTTTTTTCGTTTCTCTTTGACCGGCCGTTCGTGGTGTTTCGCCGCCGCGGCGCGCCGGACGATATGGGCACGCGCCTGGATTCGTTTCTTGCTCTGTTTTCGCTCAGACGCAAGCGGTTTGAAAGCCTGCTGCCGTCTGAGTTGTTTGCATCCGGCTACGGCGGCGTGCAGCCGGTGCTCCAGAGGGAGCGCCAAAAGGCGCTGCGCTTTTTGCGAGCATCACTTGGCGTCTCGGAAGAAGCATGAAAACCTGAAGCCGCCCCCAGCAGGGGCTGAACGCCGCACTTTAAAACCATTTCCTATTTAAAATCTCACCAAATGCCCAGCAGGCCGGGCGCTGCAAAGAACGCCCGGCCTGTTTCTGAAAAGGAAAATATAAGAATATGTTTATGACGAAAAAAGATTTATGTGTTGCTGATCGTCTGTAAATTCCCGGCCGTCAGAACAGGCATTATTGCTTCCAGCGCCGGCGCAGCACCAGGTAAACGATCAGCACGACCAAAAGCGGCATGCCCCAGAGAATGCCGTAATAAAGCAGCCATACCCAAAGTTCTGCGGCCAAAACATCTGCATATTTTGGGTACTGCACGGCGCACACCGTAAGCGTAATGCCCATACCGGCGGCCAGTAATGCCATTACGATGCGCAGAATACGAAGCGTTATTTTTCTTTTGCCTTTCATAATACTTTTTCTCCGTGGAATCATAATGCGCAAGCCTTAAGAGGAATAAGCGCCTGATGGATCATAAGCATAACCTGAAGCGGTTTGTCTGGCAATATCGCTCTTGGCTTTGCGTGGAATCGTGGGATCGGTAATGTAATTATCCTGATTTCTTATACTTAGCGCAAGTGTAGATGGGTCTATCCCTGAAATTTTTCCTGTGGGATAAGCTGCGTTCCATACTGTTTTAGCAAAATAAGGGCCATTTTTGGTCGTGATTTCATGCGTTTGTGCCTTCTGGCGGGGCATATGCCGCGTGCAAGTCAAACGTGCCGCCCGAACGCTCGCGCTGAAACATGGCACTGTATGTTGCGCCGTTTTCAGCCAGGTAATTTTCAATATCCTGTAGGGTGTAGTCTTTGAAAACAAAGGCGTAGTATGTCCAGTCGGCATTAGACTGACTGTTTATATCACAGTAGCTGGCTGTGTTTGTGATCAGCAGCATGTACTCGTTTTCGCGGCAAATATCCTGCAGCTGTATAAAGGCTTTCATGCCGGAGCCGTTTTCAAACTGCGCTTCGATCTTATAAACATTAAACTGATCGGTGTTATAAGTCATGTCTTTTTGGGCATCGCTCAGTTCCGAGTGCCAGTAACCGATCGTGGTATCCAGATACTGGTCAAACCCATCTTCCTGTTGCGGATCCTCCACCTGTGTGATGGAACGGAAGTAGCCGCTCACCTTTTGCCGTGCGGTGAGAATGTACACCGCGTTTGCGCCCACAGCGACCAGTGCCGCCGCCGCAAGCACCGCAATTACGGCGATGAGGCTCTTTGCTTTTTTCGTCAGTGGTTTTGCCATTTTTTCACCTCCTTCTCACAGTTTTTCCCATCTTCATTATAGCAAACTTACCTGCGCCTATCCAGAGTGAAATTGTAAATAAATAAAAGCCGATTTTTAGAAAAGTGTCTAAAATCGGCTTTTGCGTTTCTGCCTTATTCAAATGTTTTGATTTCGGCCACCAGGCGGTCCTTTTTGGTCGTTTTCAGGGTTTCGCTGAAAATGAAGCGGCCGTGCCCGCGAAGCGACACCACATCGTTTTCCTTAAGCGCCTGGGCGCTGTTTTCGCACAGGCGGCTGTTGATGAACACCTTTTTCTGGGCAAAAAGGGTTTTGACCTCGCTTCTGGACAGGTGAAACACAGCGGCAATGAGTGCGTCGGCGCGAAGAGACGGCACGATGACCTCTTTTTCTTTCGGTTCGCACACGGCGCCGCTCGGCAGTTCGCCGGGGGTGCACATCACGTTCGTGCGCCGCACCTCGCGCAGATTGTCGGCAATGTAGCCGGCCATGTTTTCGGCGCAGAACAGGTAGGCGTCCTTTTCAAACAGCACAATGTCACCCAGCGTCTCGCGCTTCAGGCCAAGCCCCATCAGCGCGCCCAAAAAGTCGCGGTGGGTAAGCGCCTCGGCAAATTTCGGCGCGGCGGGTGCGATTTTTAAGCAGGTCAGGGGAAAGTCGCTGCCGGCAGGCGGCGCGCCGTCGTAAAAGCAGGCCATCTGCCGTTCGGCAAAGGCAAAACCGCCGAAAAGGCGCACCTGAGACGGCAGACGCAGCTTTAAAAGCGTGCTCTGTTCGTCTAAATTTAAAAAGTCGGTAAAGGTGTAAAATCCCCGGTCAAAGGCGCGCCGCGCCAGCTCTTCAAACCGCCGGGCCGTGCGCTGTTCTTCGTTTTGCATAAAACCTCCGTTTAAAAAGCAGGCAGAATACAAAAATCTGCCTGCTGCGGTCAGCTTAAAAATCGATGTCGATCTTGCGGTCTTTGTAGTAGTAGATCTTGTCGTGCTCGCTGATCTCGCGCACCACGCGGCACGGGCTGCCGTAGGCCACCACATTGGCCGGAATGTCTTTGGTCACCAGGCTGCCGGCGCCGATGACCGAATTGTCGCCGATCGTCACACCCGGCAGAACGATGCACCCGGCGCCCAGCCAAACATTGTTGCCGATGTGTACCGGCAAATTGAACTGCACGCCGGTCTCGCGCAGCTTGGGCAAAACCGGGTGGCCGGCCGTGGCCACGGTCACGTTCGGGCCGAACATGACGTTATTGCCCACATAGATGGCGCAGTCGTCCACCAAAGTCAGGTTGAAGTTTGCATACACCCAGTCGCCGAAGTGCACGAATTTGCCGCCGAAATTGGCGTGAAACGGCGGTTCAATGTAGCAGTGTTCGCCGATTTCGGCAAACATGTCCTTCAGCATTTTTTCGCGCTTTTCCCCCTCGTGCGGGCGGGTGGCGTTGTAGTCGTAAAGCTTTTCCAGGCAATCGAGCTGCTCGGCAGCCAGGTCGCCGTCGGCCGGGTCATACAGGTAGCCGTTTGCCATGCGTTCGTAAATGTCCATAAGTCCCTCTCCTTCTTATGTACGGTGGTTGTACGACGGTTAAACTTTGTCTTTATATCTTTTGGCGGTGATGACACCGTCTTTTACTTCCAGGCGGCAGATGCGCGCGTTGCGGCGGTCGCCGGGCAGGCCGTCCTCCTCGGCGTTCCTGGCGTGGTACACGGCGTAGTACTGTCCGTCCACCTTGATCACACTGTTGTGGCCCACGCCCTCTTCCCAGTCGTTGGCCGTCATGACCGGGGCGTAGGTGGCTGCGTCCGGGTATTTTTCAAAATGGATCTTCGTCAGGTCGGTCTCGTCCGTTTTGGCGCGGGCAAAGCCTATGAAATACGTCGGGTTTTCGTAGCACGCACCGGAATACATCAGGTAGTGCCAGTCGCCCTCTTTAAAATAGAACGCGCCCTCCAGCGTGTGCCAGTGCTGGCCCTTTTTGTAGCGGTCGCGGCGGAAGATCTCTTCGTCAATGCTGGGCGTCAGCACGGTGACCGGGTGGCCGGCCGGGGTGTAGGGGTCCAGCATTTTATCTACTACAATGTAGGTGCCGATCCTTTCGCCGTCAAACGTATTGGTAGAATAAAACAGGTAAAGGCCGCTCTCGTTTTCGACAATGTGCGAGTCGATCGAAAACGGCGCCAAAATCTGCTTGGCGTTTTGAAACGGGCCCAGGGGCGATTCGCTTTCGCTCACAAACATGGCCTGGTGGTGGCCGCCTTTGTCCGGCTCTGCGGCGTAGTATTCAAACGAGCAGTACATGTAAAACTTCCCGCCGTGGAAAATGACGGACGGCGCCCAGTAGTGTTCGGCGTCTTTGACCTGAGGCATGTCAAACACCTTGCCGCAAAACTGCCAGCCATTCAGCAGTTCGTCCGACTGGTAGGCGTAAACGCCGTCCACGCCGGTCGTGTAAATATAAAAGCGGCCGTCGTGTTCCAAAATATAGGGGTCGGCCTGGCCGATGTAGTTGTTTTTGTCGATCGAAAGCAGCTGCATAGAAATCTCCTTTGCGTGGTGAAACTATCAACAATATAGCATACCGCCTGCGGGAAATCAACCGTATATTTGCTTGGCTGCAATTCTTTTGAAAAGCCGGGCATACTAAAAAATCAGGATTTTGCGGAGGCATGTTTTTGGAAAAGCAGACGAAAAAAGAAAAGATGCTGTCTGCCCCGGTGCGCGCACTGATTTTGCGCCAGGCCGGGCCGACGATCGCGGCCATGCTGGTGTCGGCTTCCTACAACACGGCCGACACGTTTTTTGTGGGTCGGGTGGACGACGCGGCCACCGCGGCCGTTTCGGCGGCGTTTTCGGCCATGACGCTTTTGCAGGCCGTGGGCTACTGCCTGGGGCAGGGCAGCGGTATTTACATCAGCGAAAAGCTGGGCCGGGGCGAAGAGGAAAAAGCCGGCGCCATGGCTTCGTTTGCGTTTTATGCCGCCGTGGCTTTCGGTGTGCTGGCGGCTGCCGGCGGCCTTTTGGGGGCCGATGCACTGGCCGGTCTGCTCGGCGCAGCCGATTCGTTCCGCCCGGAAACAGCGGCGTATTTACGATGGCTGCTGCTCGGTGCGCCGTTTATCCTCGGCTCGTTCGTGCTCAGCAACCAGCTGCGGTTTCAGGGCGCGTCTTTCGGCGCCATGCTGGGCATCTCGGCCGGTGCGGTGCTGAATGTGGCGCTCGATGCCCTGTTTGTTTGGCGTTTCGGCTGGGGCGCCGGCGGCGCCGGGGCAGCCACAGCCGCCGGACAGGCCGCGGCCTTTTTGCTGCTGCTTTTTATTGTGTTTAAAAACGGCGGTCTCCGCCCCGCTCTAAAGCAGGCGAAGCCGCAAAAAGCTTATGTTTTGGCCGTAACGAAAAGCGGTTTTCCGTCGTTTGCGCGCCAGGGCGTCATCACGGCGGCCGGCATTGCGCAGAATTTTGCCGTGCGCCCCTTTGGCGAGGCGGCGGTGGCCGGTGTCGGCGTGTTTACCCGGGTCACGTTCGTCTTGATCGCCTGCGTCATTGGCTTTGGCCAGGGCTTTCAGCCGGTGTGCGGTTTTAACTGGGGCGCCGGCAAGCGGGAACGTGTGCGCCGGGGGTACTGGTTTTGCGTGTGGGTCACCACGGCGTTTCTGGCGGCAGGGTCGGTGCTGCTTTATCTTTTTGCGCCGCAGGTCGCCTCCTTTTTCCGTGCAAACGACGAGGTCATTGCACCGGCCGTGCAGGCCATCCGCTTTCAGTGCGTGGTGTTCGCCTCGTTCGGCTACGCCTGTGTCAGCAACATGCTTTTGCAGTCGCTTGGGCAGACCGGCCGGGCCACGTTTTTGGCGCTGTGCCGGCAGGGCGTTTTTTACATTCCGCTGCTGTTTTTGCTGCCGCGTATTTTGGGCTTTACGGGCATTGCGCTGGCGCAGCCGGCGGCCGATGTGCTGACCTTTTTGGCCACGCTGCTGCTGGCGCCGCCCACGGTGCGCCGTTTAAAAGAAAAAGAAGCTGAAAACACTTGAAAATAAAAGGCATCGGCGGTAATATAGAATTACAGATTTTTTTCGGGAGGATGAAAATATGATCTATAGACCGCAGTACGATGCAAACGGCAAAAAGGTGCTGTGCGAAATGGGCGGCGTCAATGCCGACATGCTGATGGACATCTATGTCAAAAAAATGCAGCCCGGCGAGGTGCTCTCGGTCAACGAAGAAAAAAACGAGTGCGCCATTTTGCTTTTGGCCGGCAAAGTGCAGTTTGCCGTTGGTTCCATCAAAGAGGAATGCGAGCGCGAAAGCCCGTTTGAAAAAAAGCCCTACGCCGTGCATTTCTGTAAAAACACACCCTGCACCGTTACGGCTGTGACGGATGCGCGCGTGCTGGTGCAGATGACCGATAACGACCGCACATTTGACCCGGTCTTTTACCACCCGGGCAACTGCCTGTACCAGGAATTCGGCAAGGGGCAGTGGGGCGGCGCCGGCCACCGCATCTGCTCCACGATGTTTGACTACTCCAATGCGCCTTACTCCAACATGGTCATGGGCGAGGTGTTCAACCAGCCCGGCAAGTGGAGCTCTTACCCGCCGCACTACCATCCGCAGCCGGAGCTGTATTATTATGAATTCAGCCGGCCAGAGGGCTTCGGCGCCGGGTTTGAGGGCGACACGCCCTACAAAACGATGACGGGCGACTGCCTGTGCATCCGCGGGGGCAACGCGCACCAGCAGGTCGTGGCGCCCGGGTTTGAGATGTATTATGTTTGGCTGATCCGTCACCTTCCCGGCGACCCGTGGGACAAAACGCGCATCTATGTGCCCGAGTATGAGTGGCTCGACCATGCAGACTAAGGGCGTTTTGCTGCACGGTGCAGACGACGTTCTGCGCCTGCTGCGTGAAAAAGGTGTAAAAAAGCCGATGATCGTCTGCGGCAAGTCATTTCTGAATACCGGCCTGATGCGGCAGCTTTCTGCTTTTTCGCCGGTCGTTTTCAGTGATGTGCGCCCGAACCCCCGGTTCGAGGATATGAAAACGGCGCGCGAGATGTTTTTGGAAAACGGGTGCGATTTCCTGATCGGCGCGGGCGGCGGCAGTCCGCTCGATTCGGCCAAAATGGTCAAGCTGATGGTCACGAATCCCGAAGAGACGTGGCTTACCGGCATGGCGGCAAATGAAATTGGCTTTTTGGCCATACCTACGACTTCCGGCACCGGCAGCGAGGCCACGCGCTATTCGATTTTTTATATCGGTGACAAAAAGTATTCGGTCTCCAATGCGGACTTCCTGGCCGACTATGTGCTTTTGGAGCCTGCTTTTTTGCAGACGGTGCCGCTTTACCAGCGAAAGTGCACCTGTCTGGATGCGCTGTGCCACGCGATCGAAAGCTACTGGAGCGTGCGCTCGAGTGCCGAGAGCCGTGCGTATGCCGAAAAGGCCATCGGCCTGTTTTGGCAGGCGCTGGACGGCTACATGCAAAACGAGCCGCAGGGCAACCGGGATATGCTGCTTGCCTCGTACTGGGCCGGCAAGGCCATTGACTGCACGGCCACAACGGCCGGCCACGCGCTTTGCTACAATCTGACGATCTACTGCCACACGGCGCACGGTCACAGCGTGGCGCTTTGTATGCGCAGCCTTTGGCAGTACATGCTTTCACACCCGGACCTGCCGGTCAACGATGCGCGCGGGAATGCGTATGTGCAGGCCGCGTTAACAGCGCTTGGGCGCATGATGGGCGGCAGCACGGCCGCAGACGGCGCGGCCGTCTTTGAAAAGCTTTTGCAGCGCTTTGCCCTGGAAACGCCTGCCATGCCGGCCGGCACACCGGAAGCGTTTGCACAAAAGGTCGACGTTTCGCGCCTTTCCAATAACCCTCTGGCGCTTTCCACGAGCGATGTCATCCATATTTACAGCCGCATTTTTTCATAAATAAAGCAGGCCGTTCGGTATGTTGCACACCGGACGGCCTGCTGCAAAAAAGTACCGCCTGCAACAGCAGGCGGTACTTTTTTGTGCGTTTGCTTTTTATTAGTTTTGGCTATTGCCCTTGGATTCGCCGAGTACGCAGCTGACTTCAAACGTGTCGATCTGGTTGTTTTCAATACGGGCGACCGTCAGTTTTATCGTGTCGCCGGGTTTCTTGTCAGACAGCACCGAGGTCAGCACGTCGGTCGAGGTCAGCACCTTGTCGTCGGCCGCCACGATCATGTCGTACTGGCGTATATCCTGGTCGGCCAGGTCCGAATCGGAATTGACCGAATCGATCACGATGGTGCCTTCGGCGTCTTCAAAGCCAAGGTCGTTCAGCGCGCTGACGATGGAGTTGGCGTTGCTGAAGTTGGACAGCGCCACATACTGGATGCCGATCTGTGCACGGCCGGCCACATAGCCGTTTTGAATGATGGAGTTGGCGTTTTCTACAGCCGTGTTGCTGGGAATGGCAAAACCGATGCCCTCATAGTCTGTTGCTGCGATCTTGGAGGAGTTGATGCCGATCACCTGGCCCTGCATGTTGAACAGTGCGCCGCCGCTGTTGCCGGGGTTGATGGCCGCGTCCACCTGGATGCACAGGTTGTCGTAGCCGATGTCGCTCGATACGGGGCGGTCAAGACCGGAGACGATGCCTTTGGTTACGCTGTTGGCGTATTCCAGGCCGCCCGGGTTGCCGATCGCGATGATGTCTTCACCGATCTGGATGTCGCCCGAATCGCCGAATTCAGCGATCTGCAGGCCGGTTGCCTGCATGGACAGCACGCCGATATCGGTCTGCTCGTCGTAGCCGACCATCGTCGCGTCGTATTCCGTGCCGTCGTTGGCCGTTACCGTGAACTTGGTGCCGTCTTTGATCACATGGGCACAGGTCAGAATATAGGTCAGGCCGCGGTCCGTGTCCTCATACATCAGCACGCCGGAACCCTGGCCGGATACGACCGGCTCGGAGCTGGCCGTGTTTTCATTGGAATAGAAATAGTCGTAAAGGCTGTTGCCCTGCGATTGATTGGAGTATACGGTAATGCCCACGCAGGAGTCCATGACTTTGCTGACCACGCCGACCGTTGTCAGGTTGCCGCTGTCGTCTGTTTCGGGCGCATCGTCACTGGACTGCACGGTTGCGCCGCCGGCCGAGGGGTTCGTGGTGTCGGTGCTGCCGCTGTTGCCGTTTCGCAGGCCGTAAACGATGCCGCCCACGGCACAGGCAATGCACACGGCCACCACAACGATGATGGCGATCACGCTTTTGCTGATCTTTTTCTTTGGCTTTTTCGGCTTCGGCGGTTCTGTCTGCGCCGCGTACGTTTGGCCGGTATATGCCTGGCCGGTGTATGTGCCGGTGGGGTTATAATCGTTTTGCTGCTGTGTGCCGCCCGGGGCGCCGTTTTGCGCGCCGCCCTGCTGCTGCGCACTGCCCTGCTGCTGCGCACTGCCCTGGCCGGGGTTCGGCTGCTGGGGCGGTACATAACGGTATTCGCCGGATGTGTTGTCTACCGGCGAAGTTTTCGGCGGGGTGTAGTCATTGCCGTCTCCACCCGGCGCGCAGTTGTTTTCGCCGTTTTTGAATTCCATAAGTCCTTACTCCTTCAGTTGTTTATTGGCGGCCTTTTGCGGCAGGGTAAAGGTAAACTCTGCGCTTTTCGGCTCGTCACTTTTTGCCCAGATCTTGCCGCCGTGCAGTTCGACCATGGTCTTTACGATGTAAAGCCCCAGGCCGGCGCCCTTGGCGTCCAGGCTTCTTGATTTGTCCACTTTATAAAAACGCTCAAATATTTTGGACAGCTCTTCCTGACGTATGCCGTCGCCGCTGTTTTTGATGGAAACGGTCACCGTGCGTTCGTCTGTCTTCAGCGTTACCGCAATATAGCCGTCGACGTTTGTAAATTTCACGGCGTTGTCCACCAGGTTGTAGATCACCTGGTAGATCATGTCGGGGTCAGCGTCTATTCTGGTCGGCTGCAGCTTGTCGAGCCCGAAGATCTCGATATTTTTCTGTTCGATCTTCTGCTCAAAATTCAGCAGCACGTTAATGATCTGTTCAGCGATGTCATAGTTTCGGCGGTTCATGACAAAGTCGCCGCTTTCGATTTTGCTCATGTTCAGCATAGCAACGACCAGCCGCGAAAGCCGGCGAACTTCGTCGCTGACGATCTGCAAATAGTGCTTCTCTTTCTCTTTCGGGATGGTGCCGTCCAGAATGCCGTCGATAAATCCGGCAATGGAAGTCATCGGCGTTTTCAGCTCGTGCGACACATTGGCCACAAAGCTGCGCCGTGAATTTTCCAGCTTGTCGAGCGCGCCGGCCATTTCGTTGAACGTGCCCGCCAGGTCGGCCAGCTCGTCGTTTGAGTTGACCTTGACGCGGTAGGAAAAGTCGCCGTTTGCAAATTGTTTGGCCGCTTTGCTCATCTGCAGCAGCGGGTCGGTCATGTGCTTTGTGATGAAATACACGCCGACGTAAGCCAGCGACAGGCAGATGACGGCCGACAGGGCGAAAATCTTAACGATGTCGCTCGTCAGTGCATTGATGCCGGTCGGCGTAGTCGCAAACACATAGCCGATGATCTGGCCGCCGCGTTCGATCGTGTGGCCGACGATGTAATACTGTTCGCCGTTGATCAGGCCCTTGCCGATCGCGCGCCCCTCATACACGCTTTGCAGCAGGGACGAAGCAATAACAAGGCTGTCATGCTTTTCACAGCTTTGAAAAGAGCCGAGAAGCGGCAGCGTGTCGGCGCGCTCTTTGCATAAGATCACGGCGCCGCTGACGTCGCAGATGAAAATGTCTGCGTCACTGGAGGTGGAGATCATGTCCAGCGTACCGCACAGCAGACCCTTGCCCAAAGAGTAGCGGGTGTTCATGTCGTCCATTTGCAGCATGGATTCTGCCGTAGAGGCCACGCTCTGCGTGTTTTCAGACATCAGCCGCGTTTTGTCCTGCTGCCAGTACTGGTTCACAAAAATCAGCAGCGAACCGCCGAGAATGAACAGCACAAGAAACAGGATGCCTGCGAACAGGGCAAAATATTTTGTAAAGATCCTGGAGTTTTTCTTTTTTGGAAGCGGAAAATCAGACATGGTTCAAACGGATCCTTTTATCATTATTCCTTTGTCTCAAACTTATATCCGACGCCCCATACGGTTTTGAGCGACCATTTGTCGGACACGCCTTCCAGCTTTTCGCGCAGGCGCTTTACATGTACGTCGACTGTTCTGGAGTCGCCGTAGTAGTCAAAGCCCCAGACTTCGTCCAGCAGCTGGTCGCGGGTAAACACGCGGTTGGGGTTGGAGGCAAAGTGATAGATCAGCTCCAGCTCTTTCGGCGGCGTATCCACCTGCTTGCCGTCCACGATCAACTCGTAGTTTGTAATGTTGATCTCCAGCTTGTCGTACTTTACGACTTTCTTTTCGTTCTGGCTGTTGTCCTGCTCGCCGTTTGTGCGCCGCAGCACGGCTTTTACGCGCGCCATGACCTCTTTGGTGTCAAACGGTTTTACAACGTAGTCGTCTGCGCCAAGTTCCAGGCCAAGCACCTTGTCAAACGTTTCGCCTTTGGCGGTCAGCATAATGATCGGCACGTTCGAGGTCTTGCGGATCTCGCGGCAAACCTGCCAGCCGTCCATTTTGGGCAGCATGATGTCAAGCAGGATCAGGTCGGGCGATTTGGAGGCGGCCAGGCTTACAGCCGTCTGCCCGTCGTTGGCCACGAATACGGTGCAGCCCTCGTTTTCAAGGTAGATCTTCAGAAGCTCACAGATGTTTTGGTCGTCGTCCACGACAAGAATTTTGTTGTTCATAACGCTCTCCTTCCGTTTGTTTTCCAGCTTCGAGATGATGATACCATCCCATTTTGTTCATAATTTTATTGTGCAGTAAACTTTCTTTTAAAATTATGAACGCTGTTTAAATTTATTATTTACCAACTTTTACCGCGTTTTTCGCAGCTTTCCACATAGTCAATAAACTGCTTGGCGCACCGCGGGCTGCGGCCGCCTTTTGCCAGCGCCCAGCGTTCGGCTTTTTGGTGCAGCAGTTCTGTGCCGGCTCGGATACCCCGGTCGGCAGCCAGCTTGTCGGTGATCTCCAAATAGTTTTTGCGGTCCGGGTTCAAAAAGGTCACGGTCAGGCCGAACCGGTCCGACAGGCTCATCTGTTCCTGAATGGTGTCCTGGCGGTGCACCTCGTCGCCGTCGCGGGCCGAAAACGTCTCCTTCACCAGGTGACGGCGGTTGGTGGTGGCGTAGATCAGCGTGTGGTTCTGGCGTGCCGAAAGCGAACCCTCCAGCGCCGCCTTGAGTTCGGCAAAGCTGTCGTCGTCTTTGTCAAACGACAGATCGTCGATGAAAATGATGAATTTCATCGGGCAGTCGTTCAGCCGTTCAAACAGCAGCGGCAGTTCGGGAATGGATTTTTTGGACAGCTCTACCATGCGCAGCCCCATCGGCGCGTATTCGTTGAGCACGGCGTGCACCGTGGAGCTTTTGCCGGTGCCGCGGTCGCCGTACAGCAAAACGTTGTTGGCGGGGTAGCCCAGCACAAAGCTTTCGGTGTTGTCGATCACCTTCTGGCGCTGGCTCTCGTAGTTTTTCAGGTCGGTCAGGCGAATGGTGTCGCAGGCGTGCACCGGGCAAAGCGCGCCGTCGCGCCAGGAAAAGGCGCTGCACTGGGCAAAAATGCCGTAGCCGTTTTTGCGGTGGTATTCGGCGAACACTTTGTACTGCTGGTCCCACTGCGGCGGCCTGGCCGGGTCGCTCACGCTCTGCCAGGCCGGCATCGTCGTTAAGACCTGGCGTACGTCCGGGTCATCGGCGGCGGAAAAAATGTCTGCTGCACTGAACGTGCAAAGCTGTGACAGTTTTTTCAGGTCGGCGACCACGCTTTTTTGCACGGCCTGCGGCAGCTCTTTTTCTTTTCCGGCAGCGGCCGCGCGGGTAAAAGCGTTGTCATTTGTCAGCACTGCGTTTAGCAGGTATTCCTCCAGCGACCCGGCGGCAAGCAGCAGCCGGCACAGGTCGCGCTGCAGGGGGATGAACGCCTCGTCGTCTTGGTTTTGAAAAATTTTTTGCATCGTCTCAAACACCGCATCGCCCGACAGGTCATAAACGCAAAGGGCGCCGGCGTACAGACGGTATCTTTTCAGCGTGTCCATCGGCAGCATCTCCGTTTTTTGTTATCTGTATGTTTTTTCATTTATTACTTTTGATTTTATACTATCTGTTGCCATATTACAAGCTAAAATTGCACAATGCCGTGACTGTTTTTGTCCGTTTTTTTGCTTTTTTGCCGGTTTTGTCCTGCGCTGGCGGACAACGCGGCGCGCCCGCGGAAAAATGTAAAAAAATCGTGAAAGAATGTATAAAAATACTCCTTTTTTCTTGACAACGCAAAGGAAGCGGACTAAAATGATTTTTAAAGATTTGATTTGCTGCAAAGTCAAATATATTATAATGAACTGGAGGAATTTTTATGGCAGCAAAACTTTTTCATCAGGAAGACTGCAACCTCAGTGTACTTGACGGCAAAAAGGTTGCGATCATCGGTTTCGGCTCGCAGGGCCATGCGCATGCGCTCAACCTGAAAGAGAGCGGCGTAGACGTTGTTGTCGGCCTTTATGAAGGCTCCAAGAGCTGGAAAAAGGCAGAGGACGACGGCCTTACCGTTATGACAACGGCACAGGCAGCCGAAGCGGCAGACATCATCATGATCCTTACGCCGGACGAGCTGCAGGCGAAGATTTATAAAGAAAACATTGCACCGTACCTGACCGAGGGCAAAGCACTTGCGTTTGCACACGGCTTCAACATCCACTTCAAGCAGATCATCCCGCCCGCAAACGTAGATGTGTTCATGATCGCGCCGAAAGGCCCGGGCCACACCGTTCGTTCTGAATACAAAGAGGGCAAGGGCGTACCGTGCCTGATCGCCGTTTACCAGGACTACACCGGCAAGTGCCAGGATATCGGCCTTGCTTATGCGCTGGGCATCGGCGGTGCGCGTGCCGGCGTGCTGGAGACCACCTTTAAGTGCGAGACCGAGACGGACCTGTTCGGTGAGCAGGCTGTGCTTTGCGGCGGCGTAACTGCACTGATGAAGGCCGGCTTTGAAACGCTGGTCGAGGCTGGTTATGACCCGAGAAATGCGTATTTCGAGTGCATTCACGAAATGAAGCTGATCGTTGACCTGATCTATGCAGGCGGCTTCTCCAAAATGCGTTACTCCATCTCGAACACGGCGGAGTTCGGCGACTATGAAACGGGCAAGCGCCTGATCACCGACGACACCAAGAAAGAGATGAAGCTGTCTCTTATAC
>URDW01000002.1 GCA_900546735.1 uncultured Oscillospiraceae bacterium | reverse complement strand
TCTGGATGAAGCGCGCCGCTATTACACAAATATCGTCGGCAAATTCGGCGCTTCGGTGCAGGCGGTGCTGAAAAAGGCCGCCGCGCTCGACATTCAGTTGATCTGCCCGCTGCACGGTTTTGTACACCGCACGGCGCAGGACATTGCCTTTTTCGTAGAAAAATACGATCTTTGGAGCAGCTACCGCCCCGAAAAGCAGGGCGTGGTGCTGGCCTATGCTTCTGTGTACGGCCACACGGCCAACGCGGCCGACATTCTGGCCTGCCGTCTGCGCGAAAAGGGCGTGGAAGTACGCGTGTTCGATGTTTCGGTCACCCATGCTTCTGAAATCATTGCCCAAATCTTTAAATACAGCCATGTGGTCTTTGCGGCGAACACTTATAATATGGGCGTGTTCGTGAAAATGGAGGACCTGCTGCACGATGTGGCGGCCCACGCTTTGCAGAACAAGACGGTGGCGTTTGTCGAAAACGGCTCCTGGGCGCCCGTGGCCGCTAAAAAGATGAAAGACATTTTGGCGCCGCTCAAAAACATGACGTATCTGGAAAACACGCTTACGGTCAAATCAGCGCTGAAGGCGGCGCAAAACGACGCGGTCGATGCGCTGGTGGACGAGATCGTGCAAAGCGTACAGGCGTAAACCGAAAAAGACTGCCTGCCGGTGTATTTTTTGCCGGCAGCGGACATAATTATTTTTGTAAGGAGGTGCTGACCATGCGCTATATCTGCAACGTTTGCGGCTATGTCTATGATGAGGAACTCGGCGATCCGGACAACGGCATTGAGCCCGGCACGAAGTGGGACGAGCTCCCGGAGGATTTCGTATGCCCCCTCTGCGGCGTAGGCAAAGACGAATTTTCTGAGGACTGACGGTCAAAGACGGCACACTTTTGTGCCGTCTTTTTTTATCCTTTTTTGCATGGCCGGCGCGCATTTCGGCCATTATTTGGGGCGTTTTTGCATTTTTTGGTTTTTGCGGAAAAAATAATGGAAAAAAGTTGCGTTTTCCCTATTGACACGAGTATAGAACATGCTATAATGGCGGTGTCGTGCAGGGGCATTTCAGCCCCCGTGTGCACACAGAGAATGAGGTGATGAGACCGCCTGCCGCAAAAGGGGCGGAACACAGTTCGGCTGCATTTCGCAGCCGTTTTCAGCAAATCAATTTTTTATCTTTCGTTTTGTTTGTAGGAGAAAAAAGATGGAAAACGAACACCGTGAAGACACGGGTACACAAGATGTAAAAACAAAGATCCTGCGTGTCGGCGCCGTAGAGGCCTGCCGCCTGATGGATTCCGACATGCGCGGCCTGACTGCCGAGGAGGCGCAAAAGCGTCTGGAGCAGTACGGCAAAAACGAACTGGCACAGCAGAAAAAAGAGAGCTTGGCCAAAAAGCTTTTCAAAAACTTTACGAGCCTGATGGCGCTTTTGCTGTGGGCCGGCGGCATTATGGCCATCGTCTCCGGCGCGCTGGAGCTTGGCATTTCGATCTTTTGTGTCAATCTCATTAACGGCTTTTTCTCTTTCTTCCAGGAGTTTAAAGCCGAAAAGGCAACGGACGCGCTGCAGAAAATGCTGTCTGTCAACGCCCGCGTCGTGCGCGGCGGCGAAGAGATCCGCATCCCGGCGTCTGACATCGTGCCGGGCGACATCATGGTCCTGGAGGCCGGCGACCGCATCAATGCAGACGCCCGCATCCTGAACAGCAACGATTTCTGCGCCGACCAGTCCACACTGACGGGCGAAAGCAACCCCATCCGCAAGAGCGCCGACCCCATGCTGAAAGACTGCTCTTATTTAGAAGCGGAAAACATGGTGTTTTCCGGCACTTCGGCTGCAGCCGGCACCTGCCGCGCCGTGGTCGTTTCGACCGGTATGAAAAGTGAGTTCGGCAAAATCGCCGGCCTCACGCAGAACACCAAAAAAAGCCTTTCCCCGCTGCAAAAAGAACTCAATATTTTGACCAAGCAGATCGCCGTGATCGCTTTGAGCGTGGGCGTGGTGTTTATGCTGGTTTCCGTTTTTCTGGTCAAGTCGCCGGCAATGGAGGCGTTTTTGTTCGCGCTCGGCATGATCGTGGCCTTTATTCCGGAGGGTCTGCTGCCGGCCGTTACGCTTTCACTGGCGCTTGCCGTGCAGAAAATGGCCAAGGAGCATGCGCTCGTCAAAAAGCTGTCAGCCGTGGAAACGCTTGGCTGCACCAATGTGATCTGTTCCGACAAAACCGGCACGCTCACGCAAAATGAGATGACGGTCAACCACCTTTGGCAGATGCACGGCGAAATGCGCGTGACCGGCGAGGGCTACGGCCCCGAGGGGCAGGTGCTCGACGGCGACACGGTCGTTACGGCACAAAGCAGTATTGCGCTTGACCTGCTTTTGGGCGGCGCGGCGCTGTGCGCCAACGCAAAGCTGCTGCCGCCGGAAGAGGGCAAGGAACGTTACACCGTGCTTGGCGACCCGACGGAGGCGTGCCTTGGCGTTGCGGCCGGCAAAGCCGGCATCGACATGGCGCGGCTGTCCCAGCGCTTTCCGCGCATCATGGAACTGCCGTTCGACTCCACGCGTAAGCGCATGACCACCATCCATCAGCTGCGCGAACCGTTTGAGGGCGCCAATCGAATCGCGTTTGTGAAAGGCTCCCCGAAAGAAGTCATGGAGCTTTGCGGCCGCTGTTTTGACATTTCCGCTTCGCGCCCGATGGAGCAGGCGGACCGTGAAAAGATCATGCAGGCCAACGACCGTTATGCCCGCGAGGGGCTGCGCGTGCTGGCCGTTGCCTACCGTCCCCTGCGCAAGGAGGATGAGACGCTGCCGGCGTCTATTCGTGAATACAACACCGAAAACGTGGAGCGCGACCTGACGTTCCTTGGCCTTGTCGCCATGCAGGACCCGCCCCGCAACGAGGTGAAAGACGCGGTGCGCCTGTGCCACAGCGCCGGCATCAAAATCATTATGATCACCGGCGACTACGGCCTGACGGCCGAGAGCATCGCCCGCAAGATCGGCATTATCGAAGGCGACGACGCCCGCGTGATCTCGGGCGCAGAGCTTGCCGAAATGGACGACGCGGCGCTCAAAGAGGCGCTTTCCGGCGAAGTCGTATTTGCCCGCATGGCGCCGGAGCAAAAGTACCGCATCGTCTGCGCGCTGCAGGAAATGGGCAACATCGTGGCGGTGACCGGCGACGGCGTCAACGACTCGCCGGCGCTCAAAAAAGCCGACATCGGCATCGCCATGGGCATCACCGGCACCGATGTGGCCAAGGAAGCGGCCGACATGATCCTCAGCGACGACAATTTTGCCACCATCGTGCGCGCCATTGAAGAGGGGCGCAGCGTTTACAACAATATCCGCAAATTCCTGCGTTATATTTTTGACAGCAACACGCCCGAGGCGGCCGCGCCGGTCGCCAACCTGATCTCCGGCGGGCTGATCCCGATGCCGCTGACGATCATGCAGATCCTGACGATCGACCTCGGCACCGACATGGTGCCGGCGCTCGGTCTTGGCGCCGAGGCAGCCGAGGAGAGCGTCATGCACAAGCCGCCGCGCTCGCCCAAGGAGCGCCTGCTCAATAAAAACGTGATTTTTGTGGGCTTTATCTGGTACGGCTTTTTGGGCACGCTGTTCGGTCTGGGCGGCTATTTCCTGGCCAATTACCTGGCCGGCTGGCCGAACGTGCCGCTTGCCCCGGAGGGGACGCGGACGTATGCCGAAGCCACCACGATGATGCTGGCCGGCGTCGTCTTCTCGCAGATCGGTATGGTGCTCAACAACCGTACAGATCTGGAGTCTGTGTTCAAGCGCGGCCTTTTCAGCAACCGTTATATCAATATCGGCTTTGTAGTCGAGATCTTGGTTTTGCTGGCGGTTATTTATATCCCGTTTTTGAACGGCGTGTTCAACACGGCGCCGATCGGCCTTGCGGAGTGGGCGTATCTCATCTGCATTCCGTTTGTCGTTTTCGGCGTAGAAGAGCTTAGAAAATGTATACTTCGTAAAATCAGAAAGGGAAGGAGCTCGAAACAATGAAAGTAATCGTGATCGGGTGCGGCAAATTCGGCGTAAAAGTGGCCGAATACCTTGTGCGTGAAAACCACGACGTTGTGATCGTGGACAATGACAGCACGGCTTTTCGTGCCCTTGGCGACATGTTTACCGGCCGCACGGTGTGCGGCGTCGGCTATGACCGCGACGTTCTGGAGGAGGCCGGCATTTCTACGGCCGATGTGCTGATCAGCTGCGTCAGCAGCGACGCGCTCAACGCCGTGATCGCCAACGTGGCCAAAAACATTTTCCATGTGCCTACGGTCATTGCCCGCATGTATGATCCGATCCGTGCCAGGATCTTTGAGTCCATGGGCATTTACACGGTGTCCATCACCCGCCTTGGCGTGGACAGCATTGCCGAGTATCTGGAAGAGGACCGCAGCTGGCGCGTGATCCGCAAGCTGGTCAATGCGGAAGTACAGATCTTAAAGGTGCGCGTGCCGGCTGCACTGGACGGCAAAAAGCTGTCTGACCTGACGGCCGAGGGCAAAATGACGCCGGTGGCGCTGGAACGCCAGGGGCATGCCATGCTGGTGGAAAAAGACATGTGCTGCGCCTACCGTGACATGCTTTATGTCGCTGTGCGCAGAGACTACCTTGTGCAGGCGCGCGAGATCCTGCAGTTGTAAGAAAGGAGCCCTTGTTTTATGAAAATCATTCTTGTGGGCGGCGGCCAGGTCGGCGGCTACATCGCCGGCCTGCTGCTGCAAAACGGCAATGACGTCAAGGTCATTGAAAATAAGGAAAGGGCGCTGCAGGCTCTGCATAAAAACGGCCTGCCGGAAAAAAATATTCTGGTCGGCGACGGCACTGACGCGCTGACGCTGGAAAAGGCCGGCGTGCGCAGCTGCAGCGCGCTGGTCTGTGCGACCGGTCTGGACGAAGTGAACCTTACGGTCGCCATGATGGCCAAGTTCGAGTACGATGTGCCGAAGGTCGTTGCCCGTGTCAACAACCCGAAAAATGCCGGCCTGTTCAACGCCGGCATGGGTGTGGATGTAAAGGTCAACCAGGCCGACATCATCGGCCACATGATCGCGGATGAAATGAATTACCACTCCATCATGACGCTGATGAAGCTTTCCAAAGGCGAGTATTCCATCGTGCGCGTGCATGTGGACTACCATTCGCCGAACGCCGGCAAAACCGTGGCCGAGATCGACCTGCCCGCCCAGGCTGTGCTGATCGCTATTTATGAAGATGACACGCTCATCATCCCCCACGGCGACACCGTTGTGCGCCCGGGGCAGTATGTTCTGGCGTTTGCCGACGACGACGCTATGCGTGAACTCAACCGTATTTTCGGCTCTGGCCTTGCCTGAGTGCATTTTAAGCGCTTCGCACTTTGCGTGCGGAGCGCTTTTTTGCGCCCTTTGCACACGGCAAAGCGGTGCTTTTTTGGCATATTTGCGGTCTTTTGCGGCAAAATCTTTCAATTTTAGGTTGCTATTTGCATAAATTGAGTGTAGAATGTTTGGTGCACTGCGCAAAGGAGAATGTGTTTTTTATGGTTTATCAGAATATATTGGAGGCCATCGGCCACACGCCGATGGTGCAGCTGAATAAAATGGCCGACCCGGACGGCGCCCGCATTTTGGTGAAGTTTGAGGGGCTCGGCGTCGGCGGTTCGATCAAAACGCGTACGGCTTATAATATGATTTTGGATGCGGAGCGGCGCGGCCTGATCCATAAGGATACGGTCATTGTGGAGCCGACCAGCGGCAACCAGGGCATCGGCCTGGCGCTTGTCGGCGCGGTGCGCGGCTATAAAACCGTCATCGTTATGCCGGATTCCGTCAGCGAGGAGCGGCGCAAGCTGGTGCACCACTACGGTGCAGAAGTCATCCTGATCCACGACGCCGGCAATATCGGCGACTGCATTGAGGAGTGTTTAAACACCGCCCTGCGCATGCGCGAGGAAAACCCGAATGTCTACATCCCGCAGCAGTTTGAAAATCCGGCCAATCCAACGGCGCACCGCCACCATACGGCGCTGGAGATCTTGGAGCAGGTGGCCGGTCCGATCGACGGCTTTTGCTCCGGCATCGGCACCGGCGGCACCATCACCGGCATCGGCGAGGTGCTGAAGGCGCAGAACCCGAACATCACGATCTGGGCGGTGGAGCCGCAGAACGCCGCCATCCTGGCGGGCGGCACCATCGGCACGCATAATCAAATGGGCATCGGCGACGGTGTGATCCCCGAAATTTTGAACCAGCAGATCTATGAGGATATCTGCATTATATCGGATGAGGAAGCGATCGGGACCTCGCGCGACCTGGCCCGGCTGGAGGGGCTGATGTGTGGCATCAGCAGCGGCACCAATGTGGCGGCTGCTAAAAAGCTGGCCAAAAAGCTCGGCCCGGGCAAAACGGTCGTGACGGTGCTGCCGGATACGGCGGAGCGTTATTTCTCTACGCCGCTTTTTGAAAATGAATAAAACGGAAAAATGGTAAAATAAAGTGTAAATATGCACATGATTTGTGCGTTTTAAGCGAAAAAGCTGTGCCCGGCACAGCTTTTTTCTGCTTTTTTAGACAGGCGTCGGTTACAATCGGTAACATAATTTACAAAATTGAAACAAATTCCTATTGCAATTTGTATGGGTTTGTTTTATTATATATTATAAGTTGTTGTCAGAAATGACAAGAAACGCCTGCTCAAATATCCAATTTCTGTTTATTCCACTTGGTTGGGTACAAACTAAAAGAGATTTCATTTGTTTCGAGGTAGTGAACGTGATAGAGTTTAAGGACGTGTCCAAGGTCTATTCCACCAACGGGACCAAGGCGCTCAGCAACGTAAATATTAAAATCGAAGACGGCGAATTCGTCTTTATCGTCGGTTCCTCCGGCGCCGGCAAAAGCACCTTTTTAAAACTGATCATGCACGAGGAAAAGCCGACCGAGGGCGAAGTCATCGTCAACGGTTATTCTTCGGCTGAACTGAAAAACAAGGACGTGCCGTATTACAGGCGCACCATGGGCATCGTGTTCCAGGATTTCCGCCTGATCCCCAAAATGGCCGTTTACGACAATGTGGCGTTCGCCATGCGCGTGACCGGCGCCAAGGAAAAGGACATCCGCAAGCGCGTGCCTTACATCCTCGGCCTTGTGGGTCTTTCGCAGAAGGCGCGCTGCATGCCGAACGAACTTTCCGGCGGCGAGCAGCAGCGCGTTTCGCTGGCGCGTGCGCTCGTCAACAACCCCGACCTGATCGTGGCGGACGAGCCCACCGGCAACGTGGACCCGGAAATGAGCCGCGAGATCGTGGACATGCTGACCAAAATCAATAACGACGGCAAAACGGTCGTTATGGTCACGCATAACCACAACCTGGTCAAGCGCTACCAGCGCCGCGTGATCGTGATCCAAAACGGCCAGGTCGTTTCGGACACGCCCGACCCGCTCAATGCGCATTTTTCGGCGCCGGTAAAAGAGCCGCGCCAGCAGACCGATATGTACTATTTCAGCGAAAACACCTCGCTGAACGACAAGAGCCTGGAAGATGTGTTCGACAACCTGGAAGACGTGGTGGAACAGCCCTCGGGCAGTGAAGATGGGAACGGGGGTGACCGGCAGTGAATTCGTCCAGTTTAAGGTACCTGATCAAAGAGGGCTTTCACAACATCTGGTCTAACCGGATGATGAGCCTGGCATCTGTCGCGGTGCTGATGAGCTGCCTGGTGATGATCGGCAGCGCAATGATGCTTTTTGTAAATATCGAGTCCCTGCTCGGCCGTATGGAAGAGGAAAACGTGGTCATGGCTTTTGTGGAGGACGGTACGTCCGACACCGACCTGGAAGCGGTGGAAAACGAATTAAAGGCCATCGACAATGTGCAGAGCGTGGATTTTCAGTCCAAGGAAGAGGGCTGGGAGGAACAGCTGGCTGCCATGGACGAGGCGGACGCCGCATTTTTTGAGGGTCTCAGCGAAGAGATCCCCCTGCCGGACGGCTTTCGCGTAACGATCGCGGACCTTTCCCGGTTTGACGAAACGGTGCAGAAGATCCGCGCTGTCAACCATGTGGAAACGGTGCGTGAAAACAAGGAGCTGGCCGAACAGCTCGTTTCGATCCGCCAGGGCGTTTCCATTATTTCCATCGTGATCGTGGCTGTGCTTTTCGCCATCAGCCTGTTTATCATTTCCAATACCATTCGTTTGACCGTTTACTCCAGACGTCTGGAGATCAGCATTATGAAGAGCGTCGGCGCCACCAACTGGTTCGTGCGCCTGCCGTTTATCGTAGAGGGTGTTATCATCGGCGTTGCGGCCGGCGTCGTTTCGCTCTTTATCGTCTACGGCGTGTATGAGCTGGTCGGCGCGCAGATGGGCAACCTGTTCTCGGCGCTGTCCATTTCGCTCGTCGGTTTTTGGAACTATGCGCTTGCCATGCTGGCGGCCTTCATCGGCGTCGGTATCGTCAGCGGTGTCGGCGGCTCGCTGATCGCTATGCGCAAATATTTGAATAAGGAAGGCAGTGAGATCGGTGAATTGTTTTAAATCTTACAAAAAGAAAAGCGGCTTTGTAAAGCGCGCGCTTTGCGGCGTGGTTTCGCTTTGCCTTTGCGCGGCTTTCACGGCTGGCCCGATCAGTGCCAGCGCGGCCAGCCAGGCCGATGTGGACGCCCTGCAGGACAAGATCGATGCGGCGCAGGATAAGATCGACCGTCTGGAGAAGGAAAAAAAGCAGTATGAAAACGATAACGCTGCTTATGTCGAACGTCTCAGCGCCCAGCTGGACGCCTATGAACTGAAAATAGACTACCTGGAAAAAGAAACGGATGAGCTGCGTGAAAACATCAGCGACCTGCAGGACCGTATCGATGAGGTCACGGCGAACATTGCGCAGCTTCAGAAGCGTATTGAGGAAAATCAGGCGGAGTTTGACGCCTCTTATGATACGTATTGCGCGCGTTTGCGGGCAATGTATGTATCGGGCAGCGTGACGGAGCTGGAGGTGCTGCTCACCAGCGGCGACATCAGTTCTATGCTGACGCGCGCCGAAATGCTGCAGTCTGTTTCCGAGCAGGACTCTGAGATCCTGCAGGGTCTGATGGATATCATGGAAAAAATCGAAGAGGACCGCCAGACGCTGACAAAGGAAAAAACGCAGCTTGACGAAGACAAAGCCTCTTTAGAGAAACAGAAAAAGCAGATGGAAGAAAATTTGGCCGAGGCCAAAAGCGAAAATTCCAAATACGAATCGGCGCTGGCCGAGTATAACCGCAAGATCTCGTCTTATAACAGCAGCATTTCTTCTGCCCGTCAGTCTAAAAAAGAGTACGAGAAAGAACAGGCTGAGATCGAGGCTGAGATCCGCGAAGCCGAAAAGCACTACAGCGGCCCTGGCTACAATACCGGTACCGGCACGCTGGCGTGGCCGACCTACTCCCATTCGATTTCGGCTGGTTACCCGAATTATCCCAGCGGCGCCTATCACGGCGGCGTAGACTTCCCGGTCCCGAGCGGCACGGCCGTGCATGCGGCGGACGACGGCGTCGTTATCACCGTCAAGGCGCTCAATTATAGCTATGGCCACTACATAATCATCAGCCACGGCAACGGCATGCAAACGCTTTATGCGCACAATTCCAGTTTGCTCGTTTCCGTCGGCCAGAACGTCAAAAAGGGTGATGTCATCGCCTACAGCGGCTCCACCGGCAACTCCACCGGGCCGCACTGCCACTTTGAGGTGCGCATCAACGGCAAGCAGGTCAACCCGATGAACTACCTTCGCTGATCGTCCATACCCAATTTATAAAAACAAAACCACATTCCCCGGCAGAAACACTGCCGGGGAATGTGGTGTCTGCCGCGTCGGCCGGTTCTGTACCAAGCTGTGGCCGCGTTGGATGCGCTTTATAAAAATGTATATTGCGTGCGTTTTCGGGCAAGGTATATAGCGAACAGCGCGGCCGGTGCGCTGCGTCCGTGCGCCCGGCCCGGCAGATGTTTATGCAGTTTTTTAAGAGGGTGAGCCGGTGCATTGCAGGGAACGTGAACGTGTTTTTCGTTTTCTTTGCAGTGCGCTGGCTTTTTTCATTTCCATAAATTGGTTCTTCGCGCAGCCGGCGCAGGGCCTGGCTTCCGATGCCCAGCTGCAGGCGCAGAAAGAGGAATACCAGGAAAAAATCGCTGCGGCTGACAGCCGCCTGCGCGAGCTGAAAGACGAAAAAGACCGCGCCCAGGATTACTGCGACCTGCTGGAACAGAAGATCACATACCTGCAGGAAGAGCTTGCGCTTTGCGAGCAGGAAGTCGAAAATGCAAAAAATGACATTGCCGCCATAAATAACCGCATAATTAATAATGAAAATTCTGTTAAAACTATTGAAAAACGCTCGGAAAGTGTTAAAATTCAAATAGATGCTCTTACCGAAACGCTGGCCTCTGTTTATGACGAATGGTGCGCGCGTATGCGCGCAGCGTATATCAGCGGCCGTTACACGTTGCTGGAGCTTCTGCTCACCTCTGACGGCCCGGCTGCGCTTTTGACGCGGCTTGAAATGATCAGCGCCGTCAGCCGGCACGACGGCAAGATCATGCAGACCGTCTCCTCTTCGATCGATAAAATCACCGCGCTGCAGGCGCAGCTTCAGACGGATGCGGCCAAACTGCAGGCCGCCAGCGAACAGCTGCGCGCCGACGAAGCCGCGCGCAAGGAAAAGCGCAGCGCTTACCTGGCGCTGGAGGAGGAACTGGCCGCCAAAAAAGCAGTCTACGATGAAGAAAAGGCCGAAAGCGACCTGGCGCTGAAAAAGCTGACGGAAAAGACCAAAATGTATTCCGAGTACCGCAGCGAAAGCGCCGAGGAACTGGAGCGCATTGAAAAAGAGATCCAGGCGCAGATCGGCGACGCGGAAAATCAGTACAAAGGGCAAAAGCCGGCAAGCGGCGATGTGCTGGATCTGATCTACCCGGTGCCCGGCCACACCACCATTTCGGCCGGCTACCCGAATTATTCCAGCGGCAAATACCACGGCGGCATCGACTTCCCGTGCGACACGGGCACCGATGTGGTCGCGGCGCAGGCCGGCACGGTCATCACGGCCAAAACGCTCGACTACAGCTACGGCTACTATATTATGCTTTACCACGGCGAGGACGAAAAGGGCCGTTCCGTCGTTACGCTTTACGGCCACAACAGTGAACTTTTGGTGCAAGAGGGGCAGACTGTGGCGCAGGGCGAAGTCATTGCCAAAAGCGGCTCCACCGGCAACTCCACCGGGCCGCACTGCCATTTTGAAGTCAGGCTCAATAAGGAGCGCGTCGATCCGCTCGATTATTTGGAGTAAGAAAATATCAGCAAACGGGGAATAGAAAGTGCAGCACAAACGTTTTGTAAAGTGTATATCGGTTTTGATGTGCATGGTCCTGCTGGCCGCAGGCATCAGCGCCTATGCGGCCGACAATCCGCTGGCCGGCGACCTGCCGCTGGATAACAGCACCACCGCGGCGGGGGAAGGCACCACCGCTTCGCAGGGCACGACATCCGGCGAAACAACAACGCAGGACACGCGTCCGTTTGAGGAGCAGCTTTCCGACATCCGCACGCATATTGCTGAAATGGATAAGCTGATCGCCGAGGCGGAAAAGGAATCCAAGGGCACGCTGGAATACATCGACCTGATCGACAACCGCATCGGCTACCTGAATGAGGAACTGACGCTTTACGAAAACGAGATCGTCTCCCTGCAGGAGAAGATCGATACATACCAGACCCGTATAGACGAAAATACCAAAGAGATCGAAAAGGTCGAAAAAGAGGTGTCTTCTGCCGAGGCGCAGATCGACCAGCTGCAGGAACAGTTCAACGCCACTTATGAGCTGTTCGGCGCGCGTGCGCGCGCCATGTACATTTCCGGCGATTTTTCCATTTTGTCGCTGCTGTTTACAAGCGGTGACCTTGCCACGCTTTTGACGCGCCTGGAAATGGTGTCTGAGGTCGCAACGAGCGATGCCGACCTGATGCAGCAGATCGAGAACCAGACCGACGAACTGATTTTGAAGCAGGACGGCCTTGCCCAAAAAGAGGCGGAGCTGCAGCAGAAAAAAGACCAGCTCTCGAGCGACCAGGCCGTTTTGCGCAACGCGCAGAACTCGCTGACCTCGAACCAGAGCACGCTGGCGCTGAAAAAAGCACAGCTTGCCGACGAACGCGCCATGAGCGACCAGCTGCTTTACGAGTACACCTCTAAAACACAGATGTACACGGAGTACCGCAATATCGACGAGGAGGCCGAGGCCTCTGTGCAGGCCGATATTGAGGCCGTCATCAACGGCTTTGACCGCGAAGTCACGACCTATAATTATGACGATGTGGAGATCGGCGACGGTGACAACGGCTACCACAACGTCAGCGGCACCAACGCCGTTTTGAACATGACTTACCCGGTGCCGGGCCACACAAAGGTTTCGGCCGGGTTCCCGAATTATTCCGACGGTTCTTACCACGGCGGCATCGATTTCCCCTGTGCAACGGGCACCACGGTCGTTGCGGCGCAGTCCGGTACGGTCATCGACGTAAAGCGCCTGACCGACAGCTATGGCTATTACATAATCATTTACCACGGCAAGGATGCGAACGGCCGCTCGGTCGCCACGCTTTATGCGCACAACAGCTCGCTTCTGGTCTCAGTGGGCGACGTCGTCTCCAAGGGCGAAACGATCGCCAGAAGCGGCTCCACCGGCAACTCCACCGGTCCGCACTGCCATTTTGAAGTGCGCATCAACGGCTCGCGCGTCAATCCCACCTACTATTTAAGCTGAATATGAAGAGAAGTTGCATCTATGAATAAGATCAATTATTACAAAAAGATGATGCAGCAGATCGAGCAAAACAAAAAAGAGGGCCTTCGACCCTCTCTTTTGCTACATGCCTGCTGTGCGCCGTGCTCTTCGGCCTGTGTAGAGGCGTTGCGCGCGTATTTTGATCTGACTGTGTTTTATTACAACCCGAACATTACCGAGGCGGCGGAGTACCAAAAACGCTGCCGGGAGGAGCAGCGCTTTTTGCAGGAATTTGCGCCGGAAGTCAAATTTCTGGAAGGGGCATACGTTCCCGAAGCGTTTTTTAACGCCGTGCACGGTCTGGAGGACTGCCCGGAAGGCGGCGCCCGCTGCATGGTGTGCTACCGCCAGCGCCTGGAAGAGACGGCGCGCATCGCGCACGAAAACGGCTTTGACTGCTTTTGCACCACGCTGACGCTTTCGCCGCTGAAGGACGCGCAAAAGCTCAACGCGATCGGCGCGGAAGCCGGCCGCAAATGGGGCGTGCCGTTTTTGCCGTCTGATTTTAAAAAGGCCGAGGGGTACAAGCGCAGCCTGGCGCTGTCTAAGGAGTACGGCCTTTACCGCCAGAATTACTGCGGCTGCATCTTTTCAAAGCGGGGTGAGGCCGGTGTTTAGTCCCTTGCCGGACCGTATGCGTCCGCAAAGCCTGGAAGATGTTGTCGGGCAGCAGCACATCCTTTCGCCCGGCAAGCCGCTTTACAACTTGATCGAATCGGGCAACATCCCGAACCTGATCTTTTACGGCCCGTCGGGCGTTGGCAAAACAACGGTCGCGTCCATCATTGCCCGGCGCACCAACCGCGCGCTGCGCCGTTTAAACGGCACAAATGCCTCTACGGCGGATATTAAAGAGATCGTGGCCGAGCTCGATACGTTTGCCGCGCCAAACGGCGTGCTGCTTTATCTGGACGAGATCCAGTATTTCAACAAACGCCAGCAGCAGAGCCTGCTGGAGTACATAGAAAACGGCAAGATCACGCTGATCGCCTCTACGACCGAGAACCCTTATTTTTACATTTATAACGCTGTTTTGTCGCGCTGCACGGTGTTTGAGTTCAGGCCGGTCGACTGGCAGGATATTGAAAAGGCCGTCATGCGCGGTTTTGATTTCCTGCGCGCAGAAAGCGGAGCTGAGATCACGGTAGAGGACGGCGCCGGCGCCTATATCGCCAGGCACAGCGGCGGCGATGTGCGCCGCGCGCTGATCACGGCTGAAAACTGCACAGCAGCGTCTGCCGGGCGCGTCACGCTGGAACTGGCGCAGGAGATGACGGCAGCCGGCGGTGCGTCGTTCGACAAGCTGGGCGACGTGGCTTATGACACGATGTCGGCCTTTCAGAAGTCCATGCGCGGTTCCGACCCGGACGCGGCCGTCTTTTACCTGGCCAAGCTGCTCGCCGGCGGCGATCTGATCACGGCCTGCCGCCGCTTAATGGTCTGCGCCTGCGAAGATGTGGGGCTTGCCTACCCGCAGATCATCCCGATCGTCAAGGCGGCTGTGGATGCCGCAATGATGCTCGGCCTGCCCGAGGCACGCATTCCGCTGGCCGACGCGGTGGTGCTGGTGGCCATGAGCCCCAAATCCAACGCCGCTTACAACGCCGTCAACGCCGCGATGGCTGACGCCAAGGCCGGGCGCGGCAAACAGTTTCCGCGCGCGCTGCAAAATGTGCATCTGGACGGCGACGACGTGGCGCAGAAAGGCCAGTTTTACAAGTATCCCCACGACTATCCCAACCATTGGGTCGAGCAGCAGTACATGCCGCCCGACCTGGCCGGTAAAACGTATTATACGCCCGGCGACAATAAAAATGAGGCGGCTTTTTGGCAGCGCCTGCAAAATATAAAAGGAAAAAAGAAAAATGAAAACAGTTAAACTTGGCACGCTTCAGACCACGCAGCTGGTTTACGGCTGCATGAAGCTTGGCAAAGCAGAGGAACAAGACGCCCTGCGGGCGGTACATACGGCGTACGACTGCGGCATACGCATGTTTGACAACGCCGACATCTATTGCGCCGGCGAGTCGGAGCGCTGTTTTGGCCGCGCCCTGCGCGAGATCGGGCGCGACAAAGTGGCGGTGCAGTCCAAGTGCGGCATCCGCCCCGGTTATTACGATTTTTCACGCGACCATCTTTTGCAGTCGGTCGAGGGCAGCCTGCGCCGCATCGGCACCGACTACCTGGACGTGCTGTGCCTGCACCGCCCCGACACGCTGATGGAGGGCGAAGAGGTGGCCGAAGTTTTTGACACGCTGCACAAACGCGGCATGGTGCGCGCGTTCGGCGTGTCCAATTTTACGCCGCTGCAAATCGAATATCTGAAAAAATACACCTCTTTTCCCATCGTGGCCAACCAGCTGCAGTTCGGTCCGGCGCACACCGGCATGGTGGACTGCGGCATCTGCGCCAACATGGAATCTGCCGGTGCGCTCGGCAAAGACGGCGGCGTGCTGGATTACTGCCGCCTGCACGACATTGTCATTCAGGCCTGGGGGCCGCTGCGCGCAGGGCACGGCCGGCCCGGCACGTTTTTGGACAACCCTGCCTACGAGCAGGCCAACACCTGCCTGGAACATTTTGCGGCGCAGTTCGGCGTTACAAAAGCCGCCGTGGCGGTTGCGTGGATCGAACGCCACAGCGCAGGGATGCAGGTGATCCTCGGTTCTGTCCGGGCCGAGCGCATCCGTGAAATGGCCGAAGCCGACCGTGTGGAGCTCAGCCGTGCGCAGTGGTATGAAATTTACCGCGCGTTCGGCAACCTGGTGCCATGACGAAAAAAGAGCGGGCCGCCAAGGCCGTAGAGATTCTGAAGCAGGTGTACCCGGACGCCATCTGCTCCCTGACGGCAAAGAACGCCTTTGAACTGCTTGTGGCCGTGCGCCTGTCGGCACAGTGCACCGACGCGCGTGTCAACCTGGTCACTCCGGCGCTGTTTGCCAAGTACAAAACGCTCGACGATTACTGCAATGCCGAACTCGCCGATGTAGAGGAGCTGATCCACTCCTGCGGCTTTTACAAGGCCAAAGCCAAGTCTATTGTGGAAATGGCCCAAAAGATCCGCGATGATTTCGGCGGCCGCGTGCCCGACACCATCGAAGAGCTCATTACGCTGCCCGGCGTCGGGCGCAAAACGGCCAATCTGATCGTGGGCGACGTGTACGGCAAGGAAGCTATCGTGGTGGACACGCATTTTATCCGCATTTCAAACCGCCTCGGCCTGACCGCGTCGAAAGACCCAAAGAAGATCGAGCTGGAGATGAAAAAAATCATTGACCCGAAAGAGGGCAGCGACTTCTGCCACCGCATCGTGCTGTTCGGGCGCGACACCTGCCGGGCCAGAAAGCCGGCGTGCGGCGGCTGTGCGCTTTATGAGATCTGTAAACGAACAGGAGTGAAAGCTTGAACGAGAACCACGCATCAAACATTATTCTGATCGGCATGCCCGGCTGCGGCAAGTCGACCTGCGGCGTGCTGGCCGCAAAATACCTTTTGAAAAACTTTTACGATACGGACCTGCTGCTGCAAAACCGCGAGGGCATGCGCCTGCAGGACATCATCAACACCAAAGGCTGCGACTATTTTGAGGCGGCGGAGGAGCAGGCCATTTTGTCGCTCGACATTTTCGGCACAGTCATCGCCACGGGCGGCAGCGTGGTCTACAGCGAAAAGGCCATGCGCCACCTGAAAACGCTCGGCAAGGTCATTTATTTGCAAATCGGCTTTGAAACGATGTGCAGCCGCATCGACAATCTGTCGGTGCGCGGCGTTGTGCTCAAAAACGGCAGCACGCTTGCCGACATGTATGACGAGCGCCGCGTGCTTTATGAACGCTGGGCCGACGACGTCATCGTCTGCGACGGCAACACCACCAGCCAAACGGCCGAGGCTATTGTGCAAAGCGCCCGCACTGAAAAAAAGGCTTGAAGATTAGATAAAAAAATGGTATTATAGTTAAAATAATCAAATACGGAAAGATCGGAGGACGCAATATGAAATCTTTTGAAGAAAAATTCGTTAAAGAGGGACTTACGTTTGACGACGTGCTGCTGATCCCGGCTGAGTCAGACGTGCTGCCGAACGAGGTGGACGTGCACACCAATCTTACAAAGGACATCGTGCTCAACACGCCCATTATGACGGCGGCCATGGACACGGTAACGGAGTCGCGCATGGCGATCGCGATCGCGCGTGAGGGCGGCATCGGCGTTATCCATAAAAATATGACGATCGAGCAGCAGGCCGAAGAGGTGGACAAGGTCAAGCGCTCGGAAAACGGCGTTATCACCAATCCTTTCTATCTTTCCCCTGAACATACGGCCAAAGACGCCGATGATCTGATGGGCAAGTACAAAATCTCCGGTGTCCCGATCTGCGAGGCAGACGGCACCCTGGTCGGCATCCTGACCAACCGTGACCTGCGCTTTATGCAGGATCTGGACGTCAAGATCAAAGAGGTCATGACCCCTAAAGAAAAGCTGATCACCGCGCCGGCCGGCACCACGCTGGAAGAGGCCAAAAAGATCTTAATGCGCCACAAGGTCGAAAAACTGCCGATGGTCGACGCAAAGGGCCGCCTGACCGGTCTGGTCACCATTAAGGACATTGAAAAAAGCGTGAAGTACCCGAACACGGCGCGCGACAAGAACGGCCGCCTGCTGTGTGCGGCAGCGCTCGGCGTTACGGCCGACGTGCTGGACCGTGCGGCCGCGCTGGCCGAAAAGCAGGTCGACGCGTTCGTGCTCGACTCGGCGCACGGCCACTCCAGAAACATTATGAAAAATATCGAAAAGGTCAAAACGGCATTCCCGAACATTTCGCTGATCGCCGGCAACATTGCCACGGCCGAAGCGGCCAAGGCGCTGATCTCTGCCGGTGCAGACGCGGTCAAGGTCGGTATCGGCCCCGGCTCTATCTGCACCACGCGTGTGGTGGCCGGCATCGGTGTGCCGCAGATCACCGCGGTTTATGACGCCGCGAACGAGGCCGACAAGTACGGCATCCCGGTCATTGCTGACGGCGGCATCAAGTATTCCGGCGAGATCGTCAAGGCGCTTGCCGCCGGTGCAGCCTGCGTCATGGTGGGTTCGCTGGTGGCCGGCTGCGAAGAGTCGCCCGGCGACACCGAGATCTGGCAGGGCCGTCAGTTCAAGGTATACCGCGGCATGGGTTCGCTCGGCGCCATGAACAAGGGCTCGGCCGACCGCTATTTCCAGACCGGCAGCAAAAAGTTTGTGCCGGAAGGCGTAGAGGGCCGCGTGCCTTACAAGGGAACGCTTGGCGAAACGGTTTTCCAGATGATGGGCGGCCTGCGCTCCGGCATGGGCTACTGCGGCTGCAAAAACCTGCAGGAGCTGCGTGAAAAGGCGCAGTTTATCCGCATCACCAACGCCGGCCTGATCGAAAGCCATCCGCACGATGTTTACATCACAAAAGAAGCGCCGAACTATTCGGGCGCACATCAGCTTGACTGATTTTGCATACATTTCATTCAAGGGGCTTTTCGGGGCTCCTTGAATTTTCTGCATTGGGGTGAACGCATGCAGCGCAAAGTATCCAGGTGGCAGACTTTCAAGCGCTTTTGTAAGCGCAACATGACGCGCGAATGGGCCGCGCATTTTTCCTACCAGGTCATCACGTTTATCTTATCGGTCTGCATCGTGATCGTTGTGGCCGATTACGCCGTGAATAAAACATATGCGGAAAGGACGCTGAAGTTTGTGGACGGATTTACGGTCACAGCGCATTCTGGCTGTTTGGACACGCCGGAAAATTCCATGGAAAGCCTGCAGGCCGCTGTGCAAAGCGGCGTAGACATTGTGGAGTTTGACCTGCGCCAAAGCTTTGACGGCACGCTGGTGCTCAGCCACGACATTGTTGTCAGCGAGGCAAGCTGTGTCACGCTTGAAGAGGCTTTTGACTACCTGCTCGACAAAAAGGTGCAGATCAATGTGGACGTCAAAGAGGTGCGCACGCTTTCTGCACTGCACACCATGGTCTACCGGTACGGCCTGGAAGACCGCGTGTTTCTGACCGGCATCGGCACGGGCGACGTGGACAACGTGCGCGCCGACTGCCCCGGCATCGACTATTACCTGAACTATTCGCCCAGCCGTGTCAAGATTTTCTTCTCCGATTACCAGCAGAAGCTGCTGGCCGTCATGCAGGAAAGCGGCGCGGTCGGCATCAACTGCAACTATAAGTACGCCTGCGCCACGCTTTCCAATTTGCTGCACGACAACGGCTACAAGCTTTCGGTTTGGACGGTGGATTCGCAAAAAACAATGAAGCGCATCCTGGTCTGCAGCCCGGACAACATCACCACCAAACACCCGGACCGCCTGCGTGAAATCATCAACACCTGGGATGCGTAAAGGCGCGTCATGCCGTTTATATCTGCAAAATAAAAAGACCCCGCTGTTCAAAAACAGCGGGTCTTTTTATATGTTGCCTTAGTTAAAAAGGTCAAATATGCTGCCGTTTGTATTTTCCTGCGTATCGTTGCCGGAACCCTCGGTCACGATCTGGCCTTCGGTCGGGTCTGCGGTCGTGGACTCGGTGGTCGATTCAGTCGTAGAGGGCGCCGTCGTCGCCTCGCCGTACACCTGAATAATGACTTCGCTGCCGACCTCGTACTGTGTGCCGGCGGCCGGCGACATGCCGTAGCTGTTTTTGACCGTGCCCTCGGTATGCGTGCCGTCGTTGGTAACCTGTACCACGGTCACGGTAAAGCCCAGTTTCGTCAGTGTGGAGCGTGCGTCTTCTTCGCGCATGCCGCCCACGTCGGGCAGCGTTTCCATGTGCGTGCCCTTGCTGACCGAAAGCACGATTTGGGTGCCTTTGTCAACGGTTTGGCCGGCCGCAACGCTCTGGGCAAAAACAATGCCCTCTTCCACGTCGGAATTGTACTCTTCGGTGTAGCTCAGGTTGAACTGGTTGTTCCAGGTGGCGTTTTGCTGGATCTCGTCCCGCGTGTAGCCGGGGGTGGAGAAGTCGGGCACCTGGTACGATTCTGCAGACACGGGGGTGGTCGGATCGTTGTTTGCGGCGATCTGGCGGGCGATCAGCACACCGGCCACTGCCGCCACAGCCAAAACGATCACTACAACGCAGGTGATGATCACGGCTTTTGTATTGATTTGCTTTTTCTTGGGCGGCGCTTCTTCGGCCTCTGCTTTGGGCAGCGCCGGTTCGGCCGGCTGCACCTGGGGCACTTCGGCTGTGTCAGAATGTGCCTGGGCACGCGCGGCGCCGGAGGCTCTGGCGGCGACCGCCGGGCTTGCGTCCAGGCGTTCGCGCAGCTCTTCGGCCGTTTTGGTGCGCCGTTCCGGGCGTATCTGCAGGCCGCTGCCGAGCGCTTTGATCACATAGATCGGCATCTTTTCCGCCACGGCGTTTGGGATCATCAGCTTGTCGTTGCTCTGGCGCGATACGGCGTCCGGCGGGTTGTTGCCGACCAGTGCGCGGTAAATACAGGCCGTGAAAGCGTAAATGTCGGTGTGCGGGCCGATCTTATAGGCGTTTTCGTACTGTTCAATGGCCGTGTAGCCCGGTTTTTCGTTAAAGGCAAGCGGCGTGCCCTGTCGGTTGGTGTCGGCCACCACGAACCCGGTCAGGCGCACTTTGCCGTCGCGGCAAAGCAGCAGGTTGTCGGGGCAGATGGCGCCGTGGATCAGGCCGCGCGCATGCAGGTTTTCGATCGTGGTGAGCACCGGCATAAACATGATGCGCGCGTGCTCCCAGTCGGTGCGGTTGCCGGCCTGGTGCAGCAGGTATTCGCGCAGCGGCACGTTTTCAATGTATTCGCACACGGCGTAGGCTGTGCCGTTTTCTTCAAACACGTCGTAAACCGGCAAAATGGCGCTTAAACTGCGCATTTTTTCCAAAGTCTGCCAAAGGTCGCAAAACGCTTTTTTGTATTTGTCAAAATCGTCCTTAAACCGTTCGCGCACATGTATTTCGGCATTGCCCTCCAGCCGGTTCGACAGGTTTTCGGGCATGTATTCTTTGATCGTGATGCGCGCTTTCAATATTTTGTCATAGGCCGAATAAACGGCGCCGTCGCTCTCGCGCGTGAGCATGCGCCCAACCACATAGCGCCCGGCAAGCGCGTGGCCAAGCGGCAGAAATTCGCCGGGGTTTTCGGTGTCGTTGTCAAACTTGCAGTTCGGGCAGACCGAACCCTCGGTCAGCTCACAAAAGCAGTTTTTACAGTAGTTTTCAAAACCGTCCAAACGTATCACTCCATCTTTTTGTAGATATTAATAATATCAGGGTGTTTCAGGTTTGTCAAGAAAGGCCGTGTCGAATTCACAAACCTGCAAAAATTCGTTCGTAAATTCGTACCGTATACGGTAATTGTGCCCGTTTGGATTGATTCACGCCGGGTTTTATTATATAATAAGGCCAGGGAGTGAGCGTATGCAATTCAGAACTTTGCCAAACGGCATGGCCGAGGGCTTTGCCGTTTTGAAAAAATGCGATGTAAAGACCGCTAAAAACGGCACAAAATATTTGGACCTTATTCTGTCTGACAAAACAGGCGAGCTGCCCGCCAAGCTGTGGGATGCGCAGACAGGCGCCGGGCTTTCGGCCGACATGGTCGTCAAGGTGCGCGGCACGGTCGAGCAGTACAACGGCCACGACCAATTCCGCATTGCGCAGATCCGCGCTGCGTCTGAGAGCGACAATTACGACCTGGTGTCGCTCGTGCCGGCTTCTGAGACCGGCGGCGAGGTGCTCTATGCCATGCTGGTGCGCAAGGTGGGCGCATTTGCCGACGAGGATCTGAAAAAGATCGTTTTGTACATTTTAGAAAATCATAAGGATCGCCTGCTGACCTGCCCGGCCGCGCTGCGGCTGCACCACGCCATCGTCGGCGGGCTGCTGCTGCACACGTCGGCCATTGTGCAGATGGCGGAGTGCGTCTGTAAGATCTATAAAAACATCGACCGTGAGCTTTTGCTTTCCGGCGCCATTTTGCACGATGTGGCTAAAGTATGGGAACTGGAACCCAGTCAAACCGGCCTGGCCAGGGGCTACACGCCGGAGGGCGAGCTGATCGGCCACCTGGTCAAGGGCGCCATGTATGTGCAGGAGGCGGCTGAAAAGCTGGGTGTGGACGCGCAAAAAGCAACGCTTCTTGAGCATATGATTTTGTCGCACCACGGCGTGCCGGAGTTTGGTTCGCCCGTGCGGCCGATGTTTTTAGAGGCCATCGTGCTGTCGAGCCTTGACAATCTGGACGCCAACATTTACGAGGTGTCCGGCGCCGTTTCCAAGGTGGAGCCGGGCGCGTTTACCGACCGCATGTGGGCGCTCGATAACCGCAAGCTCTATAACCACGGGCGCAACAACAAAAACTACCATGTCGATTTTGGAGAAGAAGTATGAGCGAAGCGTGGAATGAAATCAAGATCACGGTACCGGTCGAATACGCCGACACCGCTGCTGCGATCACGAACATGACCGTGCCTTACGGCATTTATATTGAAGATTATTCGGCTCTGGAAGATGAGACGATGCAGATCGCCCACATCGACCTGATCGACGAGGACCTTTTGCAAAAGGACCGCACCAAGGCGGTGATCCATGTTTACATCAACCCCTGCGAAAATCCGCGCGAGGCCGTTTCGTTCATCGAAGCGCGCCTGCAGACGGAAAATATCTCGTATACAGTTGACACGGCCGCCTGTGCCGAAGAGGACTGGGTCAATAACTGGAAGCAGTATTTCCACCCGATGCCCGTTGGTAAGCGCCTGCTGATCCGCCCGCTGTGGATCGATGACTACGACGCGCAGGGCAGAAAGGTGCTGAGCATTGAGCCCGGTCTTGCATTCGGCACCGGCTCCCACCCGACCACCCGGCTGTGCCTGGAGACGATGGAAAATTATGTGACGGGCGGCGAGGATGTGCTCGACATCGGCTGCGGCAGCGGCATTTTGTCGGTCGCGGCGCTGCTTTTCGGCGCCAGCTCGGCCTTTGGGGTCGATATTGACCCGCTGGCCGTCAAAACCGCCGTACAGAATGCGGCGGAAAACGGTTTTGAAACGCCGCAGTTCCGGGCCGTGCAGGGCGACCTTTCCGACCGTGTCACCGGGCAGTACGATGTGATTTTGGCCAACATCGTGGCCGATATCGTCATGCGCCTCAACACCCAGGTCACGCCGTTTTTAAAGCCCGGCGGCGTCTACATCACCGGCGGTATCATCGACACGCGCGAGCCGGAGGTGCTCGCCTCGTTTGCCGAAAACGGCTTCACCGTGCTCGAGCGCCACGAATCGGACGGCTGGCTCGTCTTTGTCTGCCAAAAAATGGGAGCGGCTTCAGACTGCCGGTGAACCGCCCGGACCGCGCGAAAAAACAGATCTAAAAATGCAGGCTGCCCGGCCGTATAACAAAAACAGAAGATTTTAATTTCTATAAAGTCTATAAGAAAAGCAAAAAGCCGCACATTCGTGCGGCTTTTCTGTTTTCTTTTATGGTGTGCTCAAACGACCGGCAGGCGGAAAAAATCGCTGTCTTTATACGGAAAGTCGTAGCGAAACGGCAGCTCGCTCTGGTCGATTTTCTGAAACCCGGCCTTTTCGTAAAAGCGGTGTGCGCGGTGCGTGTTTTTCGGCGTGTCCAGGTACAGCGTTTTTACCCCGTTTTCCCGGGCAAAGGCCAGCAGCGTTTCGTAAAGCTGCCGCCCCAGGTGGTGGGGCGCCGAGCGGTATGGCTCGTAGACGAAAAACTTTTTTAAAATGCCGTTTTCGCCGCGGCGGATCAGCCCAATGCAGCCGGCCGCCGTCCATGGCCACCCAGAAACAGCCGCCGCTTTCCATATATTTTTCGTTTATGTGCAGCAGCTCCGGCTGGTCGCTTACCGTTACCGGCGGCCGCGTGCCGTCGTTTTGGCAGTGCAGCACCAGCCGGATGATCTCATCGCGGTCCGAATCGGTGTAGGTGCGTATCCGCAGCTGGGTGTGCTCGCTTTGCATCGGTCCGGCAGCTCCTTTTTAGTGGTGGAACAGGCGGATGCCGGTCATGGCCATCGCAATGCCGTGTTCGTCGCAGCAGTCGATCACGGCCTGGTCGCGCACCGAGCCGCCCGGCTGGGCAATGTATTTCACACCGCTTTGCACAGCGCGTTCAATGTTGTCTTCAAACGGGAAGAACGCGTCGGAACCGAGGGCCACGTTCGTCATCTTCTTGTGCCATGCTTCTTTTTCTTCCTTGGTGAACGGTTCGGGCTTTTCGGTAAAGTAGCGCTGCCACACGCCGTCTTTAAACAGCTCGCTTGCGTCGTCGGAAATGTACAAATCGATCGCGTTGTCCGCGTCGCACTTGCGCACGCCGTCTATGAACGGAAGCGAGGTCACCTTTTCGTGCATGCGCAGGAAGTAGTTGTCGGCCTTGGTGCCGGCCAGGCGTGTGCAGGCAATACGCGACTGCTGACCCGCGCCCACGCCGATGGTCTGGCCGCCCATGCAGTAGCAAACGGAGTTCGACTGCGTATATTTCAGGGTGATCATGGAAATCAGCAGGTCGATCTTGGCGATCTCGGGCAGCTCTTTCACTTTGGTCGGCAGGTCGTCGAACAGGTCCATCGTGATCTGGCAGTTGTTGCGCTTTTGCTCAAATTTAATGCCGAAAACCTGCTTAGTCTCCATCTCTTCGGGCACATAGTCCGCATCGATCTGGATGATCAGGTAGTTGCCGCGACGCTTGCTCTTTAAGATCTCCAGCGCTTTTTCGGAGTAGGACGGCGCAATGATACCGTCAGACACTTCGCGCACCAGGAAGTTTGCAACGGATTCGTCGCACTCGTCGGAAAGGGCGGCAAAGTCGCCGAAGGAGGAGACGCGGTCGCACCCTCTGGCGCGCACATAGGCGCTTGCGATCGGCGAAAGCTCCAGGCCGTCGGGCACAAAGCAGACCTTGCGGTCCACGTCGCTTAAGGGATGCGCAACGGCGGCGCCCGCCGGGCTGACGTGCTTGAACGATGCGGCGCTGGGCAAACCGGTCGCTGCCTTCAGCTCTTTTACCAGCTGCCAGGCGTTGAACGCGTCCAGCAGGTTGATGTAGCCCGCGCTGCCGTTTAAAACGGTGAACGGCAGTTCCTTGCCGTCCATGTGCACTCTGGCCGGGCTCTGGTTGGGGTTGCAGCCGTATTTCAGCTTGTATTCTGTCATAAAATCACCCTCGTCTTTTCATTTAATATAGATATTATGATACCGCATTTTCTTGAAAAAAGCAAGGCATAATGCTATAATTGGTCAAACGGAGGCGGTCGAATGCAGGGTATTCTTGTTTGCAATCATTTTTTAAAAAGCGAAAAGTTTGAAACGCTGCACCGGCACTACGCTGCCTGCGCCGCAAAGCGCGGCCACAATTTGCAGGTGTGCACCAATTTGGAACTGGCCTGCACGCCAGACAGTGCCATCCGGGCGGACTATGTGCTGTTTCTCGATAAGGATGTCGTTCTGGCGCGCCGGCTCGAAAAGCTTGGCCTGCCGGTTTTCAATTCTGCCCGTGCGATCGCGCTTTGTGATGATAAGGCCAAAACATATACAGAGCTTTTGGGCCATGTGCCCCAGCCTGAGACTCTGGCGGCGCCCCTGTCTTTTTTTGCAAGCGACTATTCGGAATTTGTCGATTATGCGGCAGAAAAGCTGTCACTGCCGCTCGTTTTTAAGGCGTGCTGCGGTTCGTTCGGCGCGCAGGTGTTTTTGTGCAAAACAAAAGAAGAGATTTATGCGCATATCGAACCGGGCGTGCCGTTTCTTTTGCAGCGTTTTGTGGCCTCTTCTGCCGGGCACGATGTGCGCATCGAGGTCATCGGCGGCCGTGCCGTGTGCAAAATGGCGCGGCAAAATGCGGCTGATTTTCGTGCTAATCTTACAAACGGCGGCGTGGCGGTGCCGGCCGCCATCACGCCTGCCGAGCGTGAAACGGCCGAAAAATGCGCCGCGGTTTTGGGGTGTGATTTCTGCGGGGTCGATCTGTTTGCAGACGGCAGCGTGTGCGAGGTCAACTCCAACGCGCACGTCATGAATCTGCTCGACGCGACCGGCGTCGACTGCGCCGACCTGATTTTGCAGTATATTGAGGGGAAAATCCAATGCAGGGAGTCCTGATCTATTCGGCGGCCGAGGCAAAGCGAAACGCCTTTGTCGTGGAAAAATATTTAAAAGAACTGCCGCTGCGCCTGGTGCTGTCAGAAGAGCTTACCCTGCAGGAAAAGGCGGATTTTGTCGTGAACCGCACCGACGACTGGCGCATTGCTGCCGCATTTGAGCAGCGCGGCGTGCGCGTGTTTAATAATTCCACCGTCAGCCGCATTGCAAACGACAAGGCGCTGGCTTACGATTTTATGCAGTCCCACGGGGTGGAGGTTTTGCCTGTAAATTACACGGGCTTTCCGGCCGTTTTGAAAAAGTCGTTTTCAAAGGGCGGCAAGGATGTGCACCTGATCCGCTCGCCCGAAGAGCTGCCCAAAGATCTTTTGGGCTGGGTACTGCAGCAGTCGTGCGACACGCCGGGCAAAGACTTGCGTGTTTATGTGCTTGGCGGCGAAATTGTGGTTTCGTGCCTGCGCACCGGCTCGGGCTTTCTTTCCAACTACTGTCTGGGCGGCCGTGCCGAGGTCTATTGCTTAAACGCTGCCGAACGCGCTGCGGTGCAAAAAGTCATCGGTCTTTTCGATTTTGACTTTGTCGGCATCGACTTTCTATTTCATCAGGGGAAACTTGTATTTAACGAGATCGAAGACGCGGTCGGCGCGCGCATGGTCTATGACCTGACCGATCTCGACATCGTGTCCATGTACTGCCGCTATATTTTAAAGCAGGTGTCCGGCGCGTGATACGTTGACTTTGCCGCCGGAGTATGGTATCCTAAACATTAGCTTGAGGTGCGGGCTTGCCTTCGCCGAAACGATTTTTTGACTGACGCCGCGGCTTGACCTACGCGAAAGGCCGAATACCGTTTCTGTTTGTGCAAAAGTGCGCGCCGAAAAGGCGTGCTTTTTTATTTTCGGAGGTTTTTATGGAAAACAGAGTTGCCGTGATCGGCATTATTGTGGAAAACATGGAAAGCGTTCCGGCGCTCAACGCCACATTGTCGCAGTACAGCGACCACATCATCGGCCGCATGGGTCTGCCGTACCGTGAAAAGGGCGTGCACATCATCTCACTGGTGGTCGACGCGCCCGAGGGCATCATCAATACCATCGCCTCCAAGGCCGGGCGTTTAAACGGCGTCAGCGCCAAGGCGCTTTACTCCAATGTCTGACGCATTTGCCCAGATCGACCTTTTGGCGCACGGCGGTGTGCCGGACAGGGCCGGGTTTACCCGGCTGATCGAGCAGTATGCAGACGAGCAGGTCGCGTCTTACCTATTTGAAAAAAGCCGCGCCGGTCTGCTTCAAAATTTTGGCCGCGGCGTTTTTGTGCGTGGCCTGGTGGAAATCTCGTCCTACTGCAAAAACGACTGCCTTTACTGCGGCCTGCGCCGCAGCAATGTTTGCGCGCGCCGCTACCGGCTGCGGGAAGCGGAAATTTTGGCATGCTGCGTGCACGGCTATGCCCTCGGCTTTCGCACGTTTGTGCTGCAGGGCGGGGAGGATGCGTATTTTACGGACGACCGGCTGGAAAAACTGCTTTTAAGCCTTAAAGCCGCCTGCCCGGATGCGGCCGTGACCCTGTCGCTCGGCGAGCGCGGCCGGCAAAGCTACAAACGCCTGTTTGCCGCCGGGGCAGACCGCTACCTTTTGCGCCACGAGGCAGCCAGCCCGTCGCTTTATGCCTATCTGCACCCGGGCGATATGCAGCTGCAAAACCGCCTGCGCTGTTTGCATGACTTAAAAGAGATCGGCTACCAGACCGGCGCCGGTTTTATGGTCGGCGCGCCGGGGCAGACTGCGAATGATTTGGCCGACGACCTGGTTTACCTGGCACGGCTGCGCCCGCAAATGGTCGGCATCGGGCCGTTTTTGCCCGCCCGGGGCACGCCGTTTGAAAACTGCCCGCCGGGCAGCGGTGCGCTTACGGTATTTCTGGTTGCCGTTTTGCGCCTGCTTTTGCCGCACGCCAATCTGCCGGCCACCACGGCGCTGGCCAGTTTGCCGGGCGACGGCCGCCTGCAGGCGCTCGATGTGGGCGCCAACGTGGTCATGCCGAACCTGTCGCCCCCCGGGGTGCGCGGTAAGTATGCTATTTATGACAACAAAAAAAGCACCGGCGGCGAGTCCGCCGAACATCTGGAACTGCTGGCGCGTGACCTGCAGAAAATCGGCCGCGTGATCGACTTCGGCCGCGGCGATTACCATGAATGATTTGAAAAGGGGAAGAAAAATGTACGATCCGAAATCTATGAAAGCACAGGAATTCATCAGCGATGAGGAGATCCGCGCCACGCTCGACTATGCCGAGAAAAACAAAAATAACCTCGCTTTGGTCGACGAAATTTTAGAAAAAGCCAAAGCGCGCAAAGGGCTTGGCCACCGCGAAGCGTCGGTGCTGCTCGCCTGCGAGGACCCAGACCGCGTGCAGGCGCTTTACGGCCTGGCCGAACAAATCAAAAAGGATTTTTACGGCAACCGCATCGTGATGTTTGCGCCGCTTTACCTGTCTAACTACTGTGTCAACGGCTGCACCTACTGCCCGTACCACCTGAAAAACAAGCACATCGCCCGCCGCAAGCTGACGCAGGAGGAGATCGTGCGCGAGGTCACCGCCCTGCAGGACATGGGCCACAAGCGCCTGGCGATCGAAGCCGGCGAGGACCCGGTCAACAACCCCATTGAATACATTTTGGAAAGCATCAAAACCATCTATTCCATCAAGCATAAAAACGGGGCGATCCGCCGCGTCAACGTCAACATTGCCGCCACCACGGTCGAAAATTACCGCAAGCTCAAGGAGGCCGGCATCGGCACCTACATCTTGTTCCAGGAAACGTACCACAAGGAAAGCTACGAAAAACTGCACCCAACAGGCCCCAAACACAATTATGCTTACCATACAGAGGCCATGGACCGCGCCATGGAGGGCGGCATTGACGACGTCGGCCTTGGCGTGCTGTTCGGTCTGGAGCTTTACAAGTATGAGTTCGCCGGCCTTTTGATGCACGCCGAGCATCTGGAGGCCGTGCACGGCGTCGGCCCGCACACGATCTCGGTGCCGCGCGTCAAGCACGCCGACGACATTGACCCGGCCGCGTTCGACAACTCGATCTCCGACGATATTTTTGCCAAGATCTGCGCCTGTATCCGTGTGGCTGTGCCCTATACCGGCATGATCATCTCCACGCGCGAGAGCCAGGCCTGCCGTGAAAAGGTCATCCGTCTCGGTGTGTCGCAGATCAGCGGCGCGTCCAAGACCTCGGTCGGCGGCTATGCCGAAGAGGATGTTATGGAAGAAAATTCCGAACAGTTCGATGTGTCCGACAAGCGCACTTTGGACGAGGTCGTGCGCTGGCTGATGCAGCTGGGCTACATCCCGTCGTTCTGCACGGCGTGCTACCGCGAGGGGCGCACCGGCGACCGCTTTATGAGCCTTTGCAAGGCGGGGCAGATCCAGAACTGCTGCCACCCGAATGCACTGATGACGCTCAAAGAATACCTGATGGACTATGCCTCTGCCGAAACGCGTGCGATCGGCGAGGCGCTGATCGAAAAAGAGATCGACAATATCGGCAAGGACAAGGTCAAGGACATTGTCCGCGAACGCCTGGTGAAGATCGAAAACGGAGAAAGGGATTTCAGATTTTGAGCACTTTAAACGACACGCCCAGTGCAGAGCGCGTGCACATCGGTTTTTTCGGCTGCCGCAACGCCGGCAAGTCGAGTCTCGTCAACCGCGTTACGAACCAGCGGCTCAGCGTGGTGTCGGATGTGGCCGGCACCACCACTGACCTGGTCACCAAGGCTATGGAGCTTTTGCCGCTCGGCCCGGTGCTGATCCTCGACACGCCGGGTTATGACGATTCGGGCGCACTCGGCGAAAAGCGCGTGGAAAAGACAAAAGAGGCGCTGCGCCGCTGCGACGCGGCCGTGTTGGTCACCGACTGCACCAGAGACTTAAACGCCACCGAAAAAGAGCTGGTCGCGCTGTTTTCGCAGCTTGAAACGCCGTATGTCGTGGCGCACAACAAGTGCGACCTGCTTTCGGACACGCGGCAAAAGGATGCACTTTACGTCAGCGCTGCGACCGGCGAGGGTGTGGAAGAGCTCAAAAACCGCCTGGCGCGCCTGGCCGGTGTGCAAAAAAGCGCGCCGCTTCTTTCTGATCTGATCGACCCGGGCGACTTTGTCGTGCTCGTCACGCCAATCGACGCGGCGGCGCCTAAGGGCCGTATGATTTTGCCGCAGCAGATGGCCATCCGTGAGGTGCTCGACTGCGGCGGCGTGGACATCGTTACCCAGCCGGCCGAGCTGCCGAAAGTGCTTGAAAACCTGCGTGTGCCGCCGCGTCTGGTCGTGACCGACTCGCAGGCTTTTGAAACGGTCAAGCAGATGGTGCCGGATACCGTCGCGCTTACGTCGTTTTCGATTTTGATGGCGCGCAAAAAGGGCTTTTTAAAAACGGCGCTTTCCGGCGCAGCTGCGATCGACCGGCTGCAGGATGGTGATATGGTGCTTATTTCAGAGGGCTGCACCCACCACCGCCAGTGCGGCGACATCGGCAGCGTTAAGCTGCCGGCGTGGCTGCAAAAGCGCACCGGTAAAGATTTGAAAATCGAACTTTCCAGCGGCCGCACGTTTCCGAGTGATCTGGCAAAATATGCGCTCGTCATCCACTGCGGCGGCTGTATGCTGAACGAAAAGGAAATGCGCTGGCGCATGCGCACGGCCGTGGATGCCGGCACGGCGTTTACGAATTACGGCACCGCCATCGCCTACATGCAGGGCATCCTGCCCCGCGCCACGGCCATGCTGCCGGAGGGCGAGGTCTTTCGCCCGAAATCCGAATAAGGTGGCTGTGCTGCCTAAATAAGCAAACAGCGTCTGCTGCGGCAGACGCTGTTTTTTTGTGCCCTGTGTTAAAGCTTATCTGACGATCCGGTGTCGGCACATGCTTTTTTTGCCGCATTCGGGGCAGGTCAGGCGGCGTTTTGTTAAGGTGTGGTACCCTTTTACATAGTCGCGCGTGCTCGGCACAAAAAGCGCCTTGCAGTGCGGGCACTCGTAGTAACCGGCTTTTACGTCCAGCACGGCCGCTGCGCCAACGCCGGCTGCCCCCGTTGCCACAGCCAGCACGATCAGTGCGATGCGGGCTGCCACCGGTATGGGCATATAGGCGGCGATGACGACCAGCGCGCATACTGCGATGATCGTGATCACGCCGCAGATGACGGACAGCGCCAGGTGCTTTTTGTTTTCCTGGTTTTCCTGCATCAAAGACATCATGTTTTCCTCCGCTTTCTTCTGGTAATTGTTTTCAGAAATTTTCTCGCCGGAAAGCAGGTCGTTTACCGTGATTTCCAGCAACTCGCACAGCGGCAGCATCAGCCCCACTTCCGGCAGCCCCTTGCCGCGTTCCCATTTGGAAACGGTCTTGTCGCTGATTAAAAGCCGCTCGGCAAGCTGCTTTTGTGTCATGCCGTGCGCTTTTCGGGCGGCGGCAATGAATTTTCCGATTTTTATCTGGTCCATTTTTTCCGCTCCTTTCGCCGTTATTATAATGCACGGCGGCCAAAAAGAACACACACGAAGCGTAGAGTTTGCACATATATGTGGAAAATTGCAGAAATTTTATTCGTAAAACAAAAAAAGCGCGCTTCCGGCGTGCTTTTTTATGGTGGCTTTGTAGAAATATTTTATTTATTCTTTTACAAGGCGTATCTGCTTGTTTCCCTTTGCGATCATGTAAACGGCCATGCCGGCCAGCGCGGCAAAAAGCAGCGCACAGGCACAAAATGAGCAGGGTGTAGGCCGAAAGGGTGTAGAGGATATAGACGGCCGGGTTCGGTTTCGCATCGGCGCCGGTGGTAAAAACAAAAAAGAGCCCTATGCCGGAAACGGCGGCCAAAACCGCCAGGCACCAGACCGGCGGGTAAAGTGCTTTTTTGGCATATTCTTTTAAACGCTGCACGGTGCGCCGCCCCCTTTACTTTGTTTCTGTATTTATTATCCGGCAGCCGGAACGGCGCGTCAAGCTACATTTTTGCACGTTTTGTCGGGATATTGAAAAAACGGAGCGCCGTTTGGTGCTCCGTTTTCTGGATACAAAATCGCTTGCAGTGATTTAAGGTTTATACGCCTGAATAAGCGTTGAAACCGCCGTCTACCGGAATAGAAACGCCGGTGATGAAGCCGCTGTATGCCTCGTCGCAAAGGAACAGCAGCGTGCCGTCCAGCTCTTCAGGCTCGCCAAAGCGGTTCATTGGCGTGGCAGCCAAAATCTTGCCGGTGCGCGCCGTCGGCGTGCCGTCTTCGTTCCAAAGCAGCGTTTTGTTCTGTTTGGTCGAGAAAAAGCCGGGGGCGATGGCATTTACACGGATGCCAAGCGGTGCAAAGTGCACGGCCATCCACTCGGTAAAGTTCTTGACCGCCGCCTTGGCCGCCGAGTAGGCGGGAATGCGCGTCAGCGGGCGGTAGGCGTTCATCGAGGTGATCATGATGATGCAGGCGTGTTCCTTTTCGGCCATGTCTTTGGCAAAGATCTGCGTCGGGATCAGCGTGCCCAGAAAGTTCAGGTTGAACACAAAGCTGATGCCGGCCGGGTCCAGGTCGAAAAAGGTTTTAATGCTTTCGTCTTTCTGCACCAGGTCGATTTTTTCCAGTGTGTCTTTGGTGGTGGTGCCCTTCGGGTTGTTGCCGCCGGCGCCGTTGAGCAAAATGTCGCAGGTACCGAGCTTTTCGTTCACCGTCCGGCGCGCGGCTTCCATGGATTCGGGCTCCAGCACGTTGCAGCCCACGGCAATGGCGGTGCCGCCGTCGGCGTTGATGGCGTCGGCGCACTTCTGCGCGGCCTCTTCGTTCAGATCCAGCACGGCCACCTTACAGCCCTGCCGGGCCAGCGTTTTGGCAAAGTCGCCGCAAAGCACGCCGCCGCCGCCCGTCACAACGGCCACGCGGCCCTTTAAATTCTCGTGTTTAAACATGTTATCGGTCCTTTCCCGCTTATTTTTCTTTTCTGCTTTTTTCCACGGCTTCCCACAATCCGTTCAGGTAAGAGACGCCGAGCGCACGGTCAAACAGCCCGTAACCCGGGCGCGCCACCTCGCCCCAGATCATGCGGCCGTGGTCGGGGCGGATGTAGCCGTCAAACCCGGTCTCCTGCAGGGCCTTGACGATGGCGTACATGTCCAGACTGCCGCAGGCGCTCTCGTGCGCCGTTTCGTTGAACCACTGGTCGTTGATGGCCACGTTTCTGAGGTGTGCAAAGTAGATGCGTCCCTGCGCGGCCCGGATGATGTCGACCATGTCGTTTTTGGGGCTTGCGCCCAGCGAGCCGGTGCACAGGGTCAGGCCGTTGTACTTGCTCGGCACCAGGGCAAACAGCTTTTCGATCGCGTCCTTGCCGGTGATGATGCGCGGCAGGCCGAAGATTCCCCACGGCGGATCGTCCGGGTGGATGGCCATCTTCACGTCGCATTCCTCGCAGGTGGGCATAATGGCCTCCAAAAAGTATTTCAGGTTGTTCCAAAGGTCGTCGGCCGTGACGCCTTTGTATTTTTCAAACAGCTCTTTGATCTCGCCCATGCGCTCGGTTTCCCAGCCGGGCATGGCGTAGCCGTTGGAATTTTCGTCGATCTCGCGGAACATGTCCTCGGGCGACTTGCCCTCTACCTGCTTGCCGTCGTAGCACAGGCAGGTGGAACCGTCGGGCAGCGGCATGTAAAGGTCTGTTCTGGTCCAGTCAAACACGGGCATAAAGTTGTAGCAGATCACTTTAACGCCGACTTTTGCCAGGTTTTGGATCGAGGTGATGTAGTTTTCAATGTACTGGTCGCGGCTTGGCAGGCCGATTTTGATGTCTTCGTGCACGTTTACGCTTTCAATGCACTCCATCGTAAAGCCGGCGGCCGTGATCTCGTCGTGCATCTGCTGCACGCGCGCCATCGGCCAGGCTTCGCCGGCCGGCAGGTCGTGCAGGGCGGGGACGATGCCGGTCACGCCGGGAATCTGGCGGATCTGTTCCAGGCTGATCGTGTCCTTTTCTTTGCCGAACCACCGAAATGTCATTTGCATAGGCGTTCCTCCGTTTTTTATGTTAAAATTATTCTACCATATTGCTGTTTTTCTTTCAATAAGGGATCGGCATTTCTTTCTTGATTTTTTGTTCCGCACAGGTTATGATAGAAAAGGGAATTTCCGCCCAAAATGTAAAATTTTATGCTGGAGGGGGCTTATTTGTGAGAAATCATGAGGTAACACAGCCGGGCAGGCTTTTGAATGCAGACGGAGCGCTGCGCGAACCGGGCTGGTCGCGCAGGCTTTTGCAGGTCTATGACCGGGCCGACATAAAGGCGCCGGCGCACCGCATCAAGGAGTGGGACTATTATCTGGTGCTCTCCGGCGATTTCGGCGCGGCGTTCACGATCTCGGACGACGGCTACGTCGGGCTGCAGTCGGTTTCATTCCTCGATTTTGCATCCGTCTGGGAGCATACCGAAACGGTGCTGACTGCGTTTCCGATGGGCGGCCTGCATCTGCCGGCAACGTCGGAAACGGGTGACACGGTGTTTGAGAACAGCCGGCTTTCCATGCGCTTTGAAGTTTCGCCCGGCAAGCGGCGTATCGTGTGCGATTTTTCGCGCTTTTACGGGCGCGAAAGTTTTTCGTGCGACATTACGCTTGCCCAGCCGGAAATGGACACCATGGTCATCGCCACGCCGTGGAAGGAAAAGAAAACGGCTTTTTATTACAATCAGAAAATCAACTGCATGCCGGCGTCCGGCTGGATCAAATTCGGCGGCAAAACGTACACGTTTGACGAAACGCGGGATTTCGGCACGCTCGACTGGGGCCGCGGCGTCTGGACGTATGACAACACCTGGTACTGGGGCAGCGGCAATGGCCTGATCGGCGGCAAGCCGTTTGGCTTCAATATCGGCTACGGTTTCGGCGACACGTCCGCCGCCAGTGAAAATATGCTGTTTTACGACGGCGTGGGCCATAAGCTGGACGATGTGGAATTCCATATCCCTAAGCCGTATTACACCGCTCCGTGGCGCTTTACCTCGTCGGACGGCCGGTTCGAGGCTGACTTTCAGCCCATCATCGACCGCGCGGCCAAGATCAACGCCGGCGTGATCGTGACCGACCAGCACCAGGTGTTCGGCCGCATGACCGGCAAAGCTGTTTTGGACGACGGCACGGTGCTTCAGATGAAAGATCTGCTCTGTTTTGCCGAGGATGTGCACAACCGGTATTAAATGTGAAACCCGGCGGCTGTTCCGGCCGCCGGGTAAATGCAAGAGAGTAAAAGAAAGTATATAAAAAAGGGCATATAATAGATGATTTATTATAATAAGCTGGTGCGCGACCGCATTCCCGAAATCATGCGTGAAAAAGGCGAAGTGCCGCACCTGGAAATTTTGGACGATGCCGCCTACCGCCGCGAACTGCTGAAAAAGCTCGACGAAGAGGTGGCGGAATACAAGGAAAGCGGCGAGACGGAAGAGCTGGCCGATATTTTAGAGGTGCTCCTGGCCCTGGCAAAAGCCCAGGGCGTTTCGGCCGAAGAACTGCAGTCCGTCTGCAACGCCAAGCGCCGCGCCCGCGGCGGCTTTGCAAAACGCATCTTCCTGATCGGCAAAGAGTAAGGCAAGGCGGCGCCCAATATGCCTGCTTTATTCTGTCGTTTTATAGGGCGCTGCTTGCAGCGCTGCAAAACAAATGCCCGCTCGTTGGAGCGGGCATTTTGCCGTTTTGTTTTAGTGCCTGGCTTTTGGACTACCTTTAGTCCTCGGTCGTGGTCTGCTTGTCAGGGGCGCCGCAGCATTTTTTGTATTTTTTGCCGCTGCCGCAGGGGCACGGGT
>URDW01000001.1 GCA_900546735.1 uncultured Oscillospiraceae bacterium | reverse complement strand
CGAGATCGCTCAGTGTCTCGTGGGCTCGGAGATGTGTATAAGAGACAGATCATGTGCTCCGTTATTTCTCCGCCGCAACGCCGGATTTCATCCAAGCGTCCACTTCGCTTATCTTGAATTTCCACAGCCTGCCGATTTTCGTGGCGGGCATTTCTCTTTTTTCAATCCATGCGAGCACCGTGTCCCGGCTGACGCCAAGGTATTCGCAAATCTCTTTCATCGAGCACCAGCGTTCTACATTCAAATCCATTTTTCGCCCTCACTTTCGGGTAGATATAAAAAGACAGCATAATTATACAGCAAACTGAGAAGAAAATCAATGTTTTTTGCCGATTTATAAGGAATAGAACAGTTTATTTGGATAGCTACCCCGAAAAAGAAGCTGCTCCAATCGGAACAGCTTCTTTACTTTGTCGGCATCACCTTTACAGTTATATCCCTGCCTGCCACTTCCGGCGGGCAAATTTTTTTGCCTTTTTTCAAAATTGCCGTCCCCAAACACCCTTTCCAAGGGAGAACGGATGGGGGCTTTTTGAGACAAATAGCCTTTTCAAAAAATTTTTTAAGATTTAGGGGGTGCAATTGGCCGCTCTCTGTGGGAATAAGTGAAGGGACTTTTTGAGCAAGCAGAATCAAGACCCTCTATCGAAAAAATTTTTTTCAAAATTTTTGTAAAAACAGGGTGTGTTTCGGCTTCTCAATTCCAAATAAGTGTAGGGATAAAAAATTTTTTGAGATTTAGGGTGTGCATTTGGCTTCTCTCAGTGGGAATAAGTGAGGAGGTTTTTACAAACAGCAAAATATTTTTTGAAACAGGGTTGGAATTGGCCCCTTCCCAGTGGGAATAAGTGAAGAGACTTTTTGAGGGAAGCAAAATAAAGCACCCGCAACCGAAAAAATATTTTCTCCTTTTTTCCGTGAAATAGGGTGTCATTTGGCTTTGTAATTCCAAATAAGTGAAGGGCAAAATTTTTTCTCAAAAAATTTTCGAGAAAAAGCTCGGAAATGGGTGTGCATTTCGACCCCCTTTGTCCAAATGAGTGAAGGGGTCTTTTGCAAAATAAAAAATCTTTTCAAAACACCCGATAATTTTGCTCTTCCCAGTGGGAACAAGTGAAAGGATAAATTTTTATAAAAATTTTTGAGGGAAAGCCCGAAAATGGGTGTGCATTTGGATACCCCTTGTGCAAATAAGTGAAAGGGTATTTCAAATTCTCAAATATTTTTCCCGTTTAGACTTGCCACTTGCCGCTTTCCAGTGGGAATAAGTGAAGGACTCTTTCACAGCAGCTGAAAATTGAATGACCGTCCGAAAGATACAAACCGCCATGACTTTGCCGAAAGGCAAACGAGCGCCTGAGCTGAAAAAACGACAGCTTGGGACTGCACAGCGCCCGCCGACAAGCGGGAGTGCCTGTAGGAATCTTAGGGCGCAACGGCGGCGGATACCGGCAGCGCAGGATTCCTCAACCGGTATCCGATTTTACATAGCTGTAAAGGAGGAATGGAAGCTATGAAAAAATCGGAGCTCAAAGAGCTTTATCAGATGATGTTTCCGGAATATCCGGACATCGTGACCGTCCGGCAGCTTCGGGAAATGCTGGGCATCAGCCGTCAGCTTGCTTACGATCTCATCAAAGATGGTGAATTGCAGGCAATCAAAATCGGCAATAGTTTCAAAATCCCGAAAGTCAGTGTAATCAACTTTGTGACCGAAGAGAAAAAGGAGGTGAAATCCAGTGCCTGAAATCCTGCGGCTTACCCCGTCCCAACGCACACGGTGCAACCGGCTGATCAAAAGGCTGTGCGCCAATTATGATGACGGCAACTGTCTGCTGCTGGATGACGGCGAGCCCTGCATCTGCCCGCAGACTATTTCCTATTCGCTGTTGTGCCGGTATTTCCGTAATGCGGTTTTACCCGCCGAAAAGGAACTGTATGCGGACATTTTCAGACAGCGTACTAACCACTGCGCCGAGTGCGGGGCTACTTTTGTGCCAAATTCCAACCGGCAGAAATACTGCCCGGTTTGCAGCAAAAAAGTCCACCGCAGGCAGAAAAACGAGAGCGCAAGAAAGCGCAAAGCGGACAATTAGGGGCCTGAAAATGCCCGGTTTTCAAGGGCTTTTTGACGCCGAACCGGGGTGCAGAAAGGAATTATACCAACCCCTTCGATTTCGGCGTTCTAACTGTCCAAAAAGCAAAAATGAAAGGAATGTACTTATGAAAAGAAAATTAGTAACCGTGGACGCAGAAACCCTGCTGGCCACACCGATGAGTAAGACCATGTTTATTGTCGACGGGCTGATCCCGCAAGGGGTGAATGTCCTAAGCGGAGCCGCCAAAATCGGCAAAAGCTGGCTGATGCTGTGGCTGGGATTGCAAGTCTCCCAAGGATTCTCCGTTTGGGGAATCCCGACCATGCACTGCGATGTGCTGTATCTTTGCTTGGAGGATACGCTCAAACGAATCAAAGACCGGCTTTTCGATTTGACCAATGCTCCGCCTCGGAGTTTCCATTTGTCTGTGACCTGCGGCTTGATTGGGAACGGGCTGGAAGAAGAAATCATTAACTTCCTGGAGGACTTCCCGAAAACAAAGCTGGTGATTATCGACACGCTCCAAAAGGTGCGGGATTCCAAGGGAAGTATCGGGAAAACGGGTATGTACGGCAACGATTACGACGACATTTCCGCCATCAAGAAGATTGCAGACGAGCGTAATATTTCTATCATCCTCGTTCACCACCTGCGAAAGCTCAAGGACGGGGACGATCCGTTCAACGAGGTATCCGGCTCTACCGGCATTACCGGGGCGGCGGACACCAATTATGTGCTCAAGCGCAAGCGAAGCAGCAGGGACGCCACCCTTCTTGCCTGTGGGCGGGATGTGGAATATCAGGAACTGACCCTGCGGTTTCAAGACCTGAAATGGGAATTGGTAGAGCGCAAAAATACGGAGGAAATTCACAAAGCAGAAATTCCGCAGTTCCTTTTTCGGGTTGTGGAATTTATGAAAAATCGCACCGAATGGGTAGGAACTGCCACCGATTTGATTGCAGATATGGCGGAAATCGAAACCACGCCCAATGTGGTAACCAAGTACTTAGGGCAGTTTTTCTATGAGGTGCTGGAACCCGCCGGAATCGAGTACCGCACCAAACGGACAGGACAGAGCAGGCTGATCAAGTTCATACGGCATGACGGCGGTGACGCAAATGACGGGGCAAACGGTATATAGCGAAAAGTGCGTCACAAGCGTCATAACTGTCACAAACAAAAATTAAAAAAGGAGAAAAAAGCTATGGCAAACTATGAAATTGTAAAGAAAATCGCCGTGCTCGGCGGCAAGCCGGACGGCGTAACCAAGGAAATCAATATTGTTAAATGGGGCGTTTATGATCCGATGATCGACATCCGCCGCTGGCAGGGAGACATCGCCTCAAAGGGAATTTCACTGAAGCGGGAGGAAGCGCAGAAGCTGTTGGAGGCTTTGAAAATCGTACTTGGGGAGGCGAAAGCATGAGAAGCAAAACGCTTGGAATCAATGTGCGGGTAACGCCGGAGGAGAAAGAAAAGCTTTTGAAGAATGCCGATTACTGTGCGCTTTCTCTTTCAGAATATCTGCGGAGGCTGGGGCTTGGAATGAATGTTGAAGCAACAGTCCGAGAAAAAGATTACCGACTTTTCCGGCAGTTAAAGCAACTGAGAGCAGCCATTCCGCAGCTTGAAAAGGATGAAATTATCCGCTGTATAGATGCGATTTTGAAAGAATTACGTTAGGCAGAAAATGGCTGCGCTATCGTAGCGAGCAGACCGTTTGTACTCCCAAAGGTCGTAAAACGGTAAATCTCGTTAGGGCGCACCCTAATACCCCTTAGAGAAAGGATGAAAAAAGATGCAACGAAGAATCAAAAAACAGTTCTGGCTTTCCCCGCAGGACGCCAGAGAATTAAAACGCAAGGCGAAGCTTTGCGGAATTACAGAGACAGCGGTGATCCGAATCCTGCTGCACGGCTATGAGCCGAAAGAAAAACCGGACACAAGATTTTATGAAGCAATGCGACAGCTTTCCGCCATCGGCAACAACATCAACCAGCTTGCCGTGAAAGCAAACGCACTCGGCTTTATCGATGCGCCGATGCTGAAAGCGGAAGCGCTGCGCTGGCACAAGTTTCAGGCGGATATCGAAGCGGTGTTTCTCCGCCCCGGTGAAAGCAATCTGAAATGGCAATAAAGGAGGCAAACATCATGACAAAACGAAGATCTGATTTTACTTTACCAATGAATTCATTAGATGAGTTGTTTTCCTCACAAGAGGAGCGGGACGATGCAAAGCTGGAGCGAGTCAAAGAGATTCCGCTTACTGAGCTGTACCCGTTCAGAGATCACCCATTCAAAATCCAAAATGATGAGGAAATGAAACACTTGATCGATAGCATCCAGAAGTTCGGGACGCTCACACCGGCGCTCGCACGACCGCTACCGGAGGGCGGGTACGAGTTGATCTCCGGGCACAGGCGGCTGGCAGCGTGTCAGGTGCTGGGTATCGAAACCATGCCCGTAATCATTCGAGAGATGAGCGACGATGAAGCAGTGATTGCAATGGTGGACGCTAATCTGCAACGGGAACATATTTTGCCCAGCGAAAAGGCGTTTGCTTACAAGATGAAATTAGATGCAATAAAACATCAAGGTAAAGCTTCTGTGCAAGTTGCAGAGAAGTTGTTGAGTGTGGAAAAAGTAGCCGACGATGCAGGTGAAAGCAAAGACCAAGTCCGCAGATATATCCGTTTAACCTACTTAATCCCTGAACTGCTCTCGATGGTAGACGAAAACAAAATCGCTTTCAATCCTGCGGTAGAAATTTCGTACTTAGAGCAGTCGGAACAACGGGTATTGTTAAACGCAATGGAGCTAAACGACTGCACGCCGTCTCACGCACAGAGCATACGGCTTAAAAAACTCTCGCAGGAGGGGGTACTGCAAGACCAGACGATCTACGACATCCTCGCCGAGCAAAAGCCCAACCAGCAGGAACAGTACAAATTCAAGCGGGAAGACATACGCAAATATTTCCCGAAGAGCTACACGGACAAGCAGGTCTGCGATACGGTCATCAAGCTGTTGGAGCAATGGCAGCGCAGACGGGAACGGGACAGGGACAGCCGCTGATTCGAACTAATAAGTGTTTGCAAGCAACCAAATCGCACAATGGAAAGAACGGTGCCGGCAAGGTAGAATGGCCTTGTCGGTGCCGGACTGTCCGTGAATGCCAAATACAAAGAACGGAGGTAAAACAAATATGGTATCAGGACATTTACAGGTTAAAAAGGGATACTACTATGTCGTGCTCAGCTATTACGACAGCCGAAACAAACGGCACGTCAAGTACATATCCACCGGACTTCCCGAAAAGGGAAACAAACGAAAAGCCGAAGCGGAGCTTGTGAAAATCCGTAACGCCTTTGAACCACCCGCAGAGATCGGCGAGCTTTGTTCCAATATGCTGTTTGCAGACTATCTGCTCGGCTGGCTGGAAATCGTCAAGGTCAGGGTGAAACCCACCACCTTCGGTTCCTATGAGAGCATGGTAAGGCAGACCATCGAGCCGTATTTCCGGAATAAACCGATTACCCTAAAGGACTTGGAAGCAAGACACATCCAGCAGTTTTATTCGGAAAAGCTAAAAACCGTCAAGCCCAATTCCGTCATCCACTACCATGCGGTGATCCATCAGGCGCTGAAATACGCCATGAAAACCGATCTGGTGGCGCAGAACGTGGCGATGAAGGTAGACCGCCCAAAGAAGAATGATTTCCAGCCGGTATTTCTGGATGCGGCGGAGCTTCAGCACTTATTTGAAGTGGTCAAGGGTACAAAGCTTGAGCTGCCGGTGCTGGTCGCCGCCTTTTACGGTCTGCGCCGTGGAGAGGTGCTGGGGCTCAAGTGGGACGCTATCGACTTTGAGCGGGGAACGCTGACCATCAAACGGACGGTGACCTCCGTCAATGTGGGCGGGAAAACGCAGGTCATCGAGCAGGAGTCGGCAAAAACCAAATCCAGTATGCGCACCCTGCCGCTGGTGGGAAGATTCAAGGAATATTTTGCAGAGGTCAAGGCGGCGCAGGAGCTGAACAAGCAGGTCTGCGGCAACTGCTACAACTATGAATACGACGGCTTCGTCTTCGTAGATGAGCTGGGCGAGCGAATGAAGCCCGATTACCTGACCTCGCAATTCCCCGCATTCATCCAACGGCACGGCATGAAGAAAATGCGCTTCCACGATCTCAGGCATAGCTGCGCATCCCTCCTGCTGGCAAACGGCGTACCGCTCAAGCAGATTCAGGACTGGCTGGGACATTCGGATTTTTCCACCACGGCAAACATTTACGCCCATCTGGATTACAGTTCGAAACTCTCCTCGGCGCAGGCGATGGTGAGTGGAATGCCGCTTCCCGAAGCGGGCGATTTCGGCAGCAGATGGGAGCAAAACGCAGAAAAAAGTGGGGCATAAAGCAAAAAGCTGTTCTTTCCAAAATTATGGAAAGAACAGCCCAAAACCGGGTGATTTTTGGAGCGGGCACAAAAAAGAAAAAATCCAGAAACCCGCATGGTTACTGGATTTTTCGATGGCGGAGCGGGTGGGATTCGAACCCACGAGCCCGTGAGGACTACCTGATTTCGAGTCAGGCCCGTTATGACCACTTCGATACCGCTCCCTATATGTTCAGCCGTCATTTTTTCCTGCCTTTTTCCGGTGAAAAAGGGCTTTGGAAAGAACTGACGGAAAGAACAGCAAACTTATTCAATTTTCGAACCGGGTAAAACCCGCACGGTTACAAGGTTTTTGGTGGACGAAACGGACAGCTCCCCGCAAGATTTCGAGTGCTGCACCTTCGACCACTCGGACAACTCTCCATATGTCAATCCGAAAATCGTTCCCAAAACTTTTGGAAAGAACTGACGGAAAGAACTGCAAAATATTCGGTTTTTCGAACTGCGGGAGCCCGCAGAAACACTGGATTTTAGGCGGACAAAACTGACACTTTTTCGAAAATTTTCGAGTCAGGCCCGTTATGACCACTTCGATACGCTTCCATTTGCAACAAAGATTATACTGGATTTGGCCCTATTTGTCAACCAAAAACCACAAAAAAACAGCGGCTGCAAAAGCAGCCGCCATGATTCTTTGCCCAGGCATTAGTTTTCCACAAGTACGACATAGTCGCGGATCGCGTCAGACACCGCATCATAACCGAATGCTTTTTCCACAGCCGGGGTCAGGGTATCGCCGTTGTCGGTATTGGTCAGCATGTCATGCACCGCTTCGTTGAGCGTTTGCAGCAGATCCCACTCGTCGTCGGCCACCTGAATCGCAAATTCCTGCGTATCGAGCACAGGCTCCAGCACCGTGAAGCTGTCGCTCTGGTCAGAGGTGTAGAACGTCATTTCATCCACCAGCACAAAGTCGGTGGTGCCGCCTTGCAGCGCAGAAAGCGCCGCGTCCAGCTCTGCCGTTGTGACAGACGCCGGCAGATTGGCAACCGCGCTGTTGTTTGCCATGGCCGCAGCAGCCACATCGCCCACTTTCGTAACGCTTCTGCCGCTTAAATCGTTAAAACTGCCGGCGTTGCTGCCGGCCGGCGCAACGGCGATCACGCGGTTTTCCAAAATCGTCTGCGTCCAGCCGTAAAGACGGTCGTTCGCATCCTGGTGTTTCTGCAGTTTGCCAACGGCAAGAAGCGGCTGCTTGTCGCCGCCGAGCACCGTGTCGTCCGTCATTTCCACAAACTGCAGCGCATCATATGTACCCGACAGATAATTTTCATAAGCATAATTGACGATCTCGCCAAACACACCGGTTGCCTTACCCTCGCCATCCAGTGCGAAATAAGCATCGTCCCCGGCATAGTAACCGACGATCAGAGGATTTTCCGCCTTGTCATCCCCGCTGCCGGAACAGCCGGCAAAACAAACGGCGATCAGCGCCGCACAAAGCAGCACGGCCATCAGTTTTGTAAACTTTTTCATGAACAGTCTCTCCTTCTCCAGTACAAAAAATACTACAAACTTATAATAACGCATAATGCGTTTTAAAGTCAATAGCAAATCCGCCGGTGCGCCCACCGCGCAAAGGCTGTACGGATTTTATCCGCTCTAACGTGTATGCGCCATTGACAAACCATAAAATCAGTATTAAAATAAATGTATTAATGCGGTAAAAGCAACCATGACAAAAACGGAAAGAGGGAAAAACGTGCTTACACTTGACAAGGTCTACCGCGCATCGCGTGTTCTTAAAGACGTGATCCGCGAAACCGATATGATCCTGGCGCCAAACATCAGCCCGAAAGCAAACGTTTACCTGAAAACGGAAAACCTGCAGGTAACCGGTTCTTTTAAAATACGCGGCTCCTACTTTAAAATTTCACAGCTCAGCGACGAGGAAAAGGCACACGGCGTGATTGCCTGCTCGGCCGGTAATCACGCGCAGGGCGTTGCCCTGGCCGCAACGAAAAACGGTATCAAATCGCTGATCTGCCTGCCGGCCGGCGCCCCCATCTCCAAGGTGGAGGCCACCAAGCGCTTCGGCGCCGAAGTGTGCATGGTAAACGGTGTGTATGACGACGCCTACCAAAAAGCCATTGAACTGAAAGAGGAAAAAGGCTACACGTTCATTCACCCGTTTGACGACGAAGACGTGATCGCCGGTCAGGGCACGATCGGCCTGGAGATTATGGAACAGCTGCCAAACGCCGATGTGGTCGTGGTGCCGATCGGCGGCGGCGGACTCATCTCCGGCGTGGCCTACACGATCAAGCAGATCAACCCGAACTGCAAGGTCTACGGTGTGCAGGCAGCGGGTGCGCCCTCCATGGCCAACAGCCTGATGGACGGCCAGATCGAAACGCTCACCAAGGTACAGACGATCGCCGACGGCATTGCCGTAAAGACCCCGGGCGACAATACATATGACATTTGCAGAAACTATGTAGACGGCGTCGTGACCGTAACAGACGACGAGATCAGCGCCGCCATTTTGACCCTGCTGGAGCAGCAAAAGCTGATCGCCGAGGGCGCCGGCGCCGTGCCGGTTGCCGCCGTGCTGTTTGACAAGCTGCCCGAGGACATCACCGGCAAAAACGTGTGCTGCCTGGTCAGCGGCGGCAACATTGACGTTACGATTTTGTCGCGCGTGATCGAACGCGGCCTGAAAATGGGCGGGCGCACCGCCAACATCACGATCGCCCTGTCCGACAAGCCGGGCCAGCTGGCCGGCGTATCGGCCATTGTGGCCGACCTGGGCGCCAACGTGGTCAGCGTCAATTATGACAGCACTGATTTAGATATGAACATCACCGACTGCTATCTGCGCATTGCCGTGGAAACAAGAGATTTCGACCACATTGCCGCGATCAAAAAAGCGCTGCTGGACGCAGGCTTTGAAGTTTGCGACTGAAACGAAAAAGGAGAGACCTACAATGTCTGAAAAAGTATCTACAAAAAACGCGCCCGACGCGATCGGCCCCTACACCCAGGCTGTAAAAAGCAGCGGTTTGCTGTTCACCAGCGGCCAGATCCCGCTTGATCCGGCCACAAACACCGTGCAGGCGCAAACGATCGAGGCGCAGGCCGAACAGGTGTGCAAAAACCTGAAAGCCGTTGTGGAAGCTGCCGGCACCACAATGGACAAAGTTGTAAAAACGACCTGCTTTTTGGCCGACATGAACGACTTTGCCGCATTCAACGAGGTGTACGGCAAATACTTCACCTCCAAACCGGCACGCTCCTGTGTAGCTGTAAAAACACTGCCGAAAAACGTGCTGTGCGAAGTGGAACTGATCGCCGAACTGTAACCGATAACAGCCGTGCAGTGTGCACGGCTGTTTCTTTTTAGACGTGAACGCCATGAAAAACCTGATGACATTTGACGAGGCGCAAAAGGCGCTTTCCATCTCCGCCGCCACCCTGCGCAACTGGGTGCGGCTCGGAAAAATTGAATACATCACCGAAAACGGCCGGCCCTATTTTTTTGCAGACGTGGTCGCCGACTTTTCCGAGCACTCTTCTCTTTTAAAAGCGCGCCGCAACAAAACAAAAAAAACCGGCACGCTGCTTGCCGCCGGCTATATTGAAAATTCAGAGGTAAACACGCGCACCGCCCAAACGATCCTGGCGCAGTACAGCTTTTTTTCTGAAACAGAAATACGCCTGATCCTGGCGGGGTTTGCCATGAAGCTGCTGCGCTGCCGCGCCAAAGAGCCCGAAAGCGCCATTACGGCCGACGACGTGCTGAACCCTAAAGAAACAGACCTTGTCTATGCACCGCTGGTCGCACAGATCGCCGGTGAAGCCGGCGAGATCTTCAGCCGCGAAAAAGTAGATTTCTGCCTTTCTCTGCCGGTGGAGTTCCATGCATATGAGGACCTTTTAGGCTTTTTATATGTATCGCTTAAAAATGTGGCGGAACGCAAGGCAAAGGGCATGTACTTCACCCCTTCTGCCGCTGCGGACAAGCTGCTGGACAGCCTGCCGGATGAGATCGCCGGACAAACGCTGTGCGACCCGTGCTGCGGCAGCGGCAATTTTCTGCTTAAAGCACTGCAACGCGGCGCGCAGATAAACGACCTGCACGGTTCAGATACCGACGTGCTGTGCGTTGCGGCCGCACGCTTCAATCTGGCGCTTGCAGCCTGGCCCTGCTCCGAAGAAACGGTGCAATGCATTCAAAAAAACATTGTCTGCGCCGACTTTTTAAAGCAAAAAGACGGTGCACATTTTGACATCATCGTGGGCAACCCGCCATGGGGCAGCACCTTTTCCGCCAAGGAGCGCAATGCCCTGGCAAACCGTTTTGTCTGCGCCGAAAAAACCGGTGCAGACGCCTGTGATCTGTTTACCGAAAAAGCCGTACGCGTGCTGCGCCCGAACGGCACACTGGCCTTTGTGCTGCCGCAGGCCGTTTTAACGGTGGAGGCGCACAGCCGGCTGCGCACATTTTTATACGACTGCTGCAGCGTTCGGCAGGCCGTATACTTGGACAAAGCCTTTTGCGGCGTCACCTGCCCCTGCGTGCTGCTGACTTTACAAAAAAGCAAAAATTCTGCCCTGCCCTGCCGCTGTGAGCACGGCGGAAAAAAATATGCCATTGGCCCACGGCCGCAGCGCTTTGCCTTTTTGCTGCACTGTACAGATGAAGAATGCGCTGTTTTGGAAAAGAGTGAAAGCGTGCCCTGCGTGTACCTGAAAGAGGGCTGCACATTTGCGCTGGGCATTGTGACCGGCGACAACCGCCGTTTGGTACTGGACCACCCGGAAGACGGCGCCGAGCCCGTGCTGCGCGGCAGCGACATTGCGCCGTTTACCTGCTCTGCCCCGAAGCGCTGGCTGCACTTTGCCCCGCAGCGCTTTCAGCAGACGGCGCCGGAGGCGGTTTACCGCGCGCCGGAAAAAATCGTTTACAACTTTATCGGCCAACATGTTCGCTTTGCGCTGGACCGCGAAAAACGCCTGACGCTCAACAGCTGCAACATTCTGCTGCCGAAGCTGGACGGCATAGACACGGCATACCTGCTGGCGGTGCTGAACAGTTCCTTTACGGCATTTTACCTGCAAAAGCGCTTTGCTTCGCTGAAGCTGCTGCGCGCGCATCTGGAAAGTCTGCCGATCGCCAAAGCAGATGAGGCGGCACAAAAAAAGCTTGCCGCATGGGCCGAACCATTTATAAACGGCCAGAAAGCATTTACGCCAAGCGACCGGCGAACACTGGACGAAATGGTGTTTGCCCTTTATGGCTTTACGCAACAGGAACAAATGGTCATCCTAAGTGAAAACAAACCCGAATAATACAAATAATGAAACGAAAACCCCGCCGGGTTCATGACTGTACCGGTGGGGTTTTCCGTTTTTCTGATAATTTTTGCCCCAGGTTTCCATTGCCTGAATGATGGGGCGCATCGACTCGCCAAGCTCGCTCAGCGAATACTCCACGCGGGGCGGCACATGCCGCGCAGAACCGGAAACCTGCGCATTTTACAGCAAAAATAAAACGGTACAGGCAACCGTCTGTACCGTGAGACTGTCGAAAAAGCCGGTTGGACCGCGCGTAGAAAAAACTGAAAAATAAACTGCTATTTTTCTCAAGCAGAAAAACATCTTGCACTCTTAAGAAAATTAAGTACTTTAAAAGCAGAAAAACCGCACAGCTGTGCGGTTTTTGCGCTTTTTGTCTTTTGCTCGGGGGCAGTACCGCTGTACGGCACCGCCTCGCAAAATACAAAATCCAACTCGTCTTTTTGGCAGTCTTTCAGCGTGTCGGGCTGTATATTTTATTACCGTTATACCTTTTTCGACACGCTGACGGTACAGGCAAAAGTCTGTACCGTTTTTCTTTCAATCTGCTTTACAGCTCGTAAGCTTTTGTTTTGACCTCTTCCAAAGCTTTTGCAATAAACGCATCCACTGTAGTTGCGCCCTCGTCGCCCGCTTTTCTGGCGCGCACGGACACGGTGGTGTTTTCCACGTCCTTATCGCCGGCGATCAGCATATAGGGCACCTTTTCCAGCTGCGCGGCACGGATCTTGAAGCCGATCTTTTCAGAGCGGGCATCGATCTCGCAGCGCAGTCCGGCAGCCTCCAGCTTTTCCTTGACCTGCTCCAGATATTCCAGATGGCGGTCGGCGATCGGCAAAAGCTTGACCTGCACCGGAGCCAGCCACATCGGGAACGCACCGGCAAAATGCTCGGTCAAAATGGCAATGAAGCGTTCAATGCTGCCGAACACCACGCGGTGGATCATGATCGGACGGTGCTTTTCACCGTCTGCACCCGTGTACTCCAGCTCAAAGCGCTCAGGCAGCTGGAAGTCCAGCTGGATCGTGCCGCACTGCCACGTTCTGCCCAGGCAGTCTTTCAGGTGGAAGTCAAGTTTCGGGCCGTAGAAAGCGCCGTCGCCCTCGTTGACCTCGTAGTCATAGCCAAGCTCGGTCACGGCATCGCGCAGGGCGGCCGTTGCAATGTCCCAATCCTCTTTGGAGCCCATCGAATCCTCGGGCTGGGTAGAGAGCTCAATATGGTATTCAAAACCGAATGTTTTGTAAACGCTGTCGATCAGCTGCACAACGCCTTTGATCTCGTCTTTGATCTGCTCACGCGTCATAAAGATATGCGCATCGTCCTGCGTGAAGTTGCGCACACGCATCAGGCCGTGCAGCGCACCCGAAAGCTCATGGCGGTGCACGATGCCGAGCTCGCCCATGCGCAGCGGCAGGTCTTTGTAAGAGTGCATTTTTGTTTTATAGACCAGGATGCCGCCGGGGCAGTTCATCGGTTTGATGGCGTAATCTTCGCCGTCGATCTCTGTTGTATACATGTTCTGCTTATAGTGATCCCAGTGGCCGCTGCGCTCCCACAGCGAACGGCTGAGGATGATCGGGGTCTGGATCTCCTGATAGCCGGCCTTTGTATGGATCTGGCGCCAGTAGTCGATCAGCAAGTTTTTAAGCACCATGCCCTTCGGCAGGAAGAACGGAAAACCGGGGCCCTCCTCGAGCAGCGTAAACAGCTCCAGGTCTTTGCCGAGCCTACGGTGATCGCGCTTTTTGGCCTCCTCCAGCATTTGCAGATATTCCTCCAGCATGGACGCTTTCGGGAAAGCGACGCCGTACACACGGCAAAGCATTTTATTATTTGCATCCGCGCGCCAGTAAGCACCGGTGGTCTGCGTCAGCTTAAACGCCTTCACCGGCGACACGCTCATCAGGTGCGGGCCGGCGCACAGCTCCGTGAATTCGCCCTGCTTGTAAAAGCTGATGGCTTCGCCTTTTTCCGCATGCTCGGCGATGAGCTCGACCTTATAGGGCTCGTCCTTTTCACACATCAGACGCGTAGCCTCGTCACTGCTCAGCTCAAAGCGCTCCAGCACAAGGCCCTCTTTGACGATTTTTTTCATTTCCGCTTCGATCTTTTCCAGGTCGTCCGGCGAAAAAGGCTTGTCGCCGCAGTCAAAATCGTAATAAAAACCGTTTTCGATCGACGGGCCGATCGTCAGCTTGACCTGCGGGTACAGGCGCTTGACCGCCTGCGCCATGATGTGCGACGCCGTGTGCCAGAACGCATGCTTGCCCTCTTCACTGTCAAACGTCAAAATTTCAAGCGCACAGTCCCGGTCGATCACGGTGCGCAGGTCTTTCACCTGGCCGTCAATGCGGCAGACACAGGCCGCCCTGTAAAGACCGCCGGAGATCTGTTTGGCAATTTCCGCCGCTGTAAGGCCGTTTTCGAAAGAACGCACCTCGCCGCCTTTTAATGTGATCTGCATAAAAAATCCTCCTTCATTTTTTCAGTATGCTCTGCGGGGCAAAAAAATAAGCACTTCACCCCATCTACTGGGGTGAAATGCACTGCATTCCACGGTTCCACCCGGCTTGCGCAAAAGCGCCGCTCATTTTGCGCTTAACGCGCGCCCACGTTCCGCCATTGCCTGCGGACTCTCCGGGGTGGTCATCCGTCTGCGCCGCTGCGCCCTCGCACCAAACGGGCGCTCTCTGCAAGCGGTTTTGCAAAAGGACGTTGTCCCCTTCCTCGATTTATCTTGATGATAGCACAGCTTTTTGCCGGTGTCAACCGCTTTTTAACGATTTTGTATCCGTTGCAGGCCGCAAAGGATGCCGTGCAGCACCGCATTTCAGAAAATTTCCAGACTTTAAAGAATAATAAAAAAACACAGCCTTGTTTTTGCATTCAGGGAATGTAAAGTTATTTTCTTTACAAAGTTTTTGCGAATGACAAGTATTAAAGCTTTACAAAAATGCCATTTTCAGCCTTGTGCCGATTTTGCTGAACGGTGTCGTCCGCCAAATGACTTGCCAAAGAAAGCGGCTGCTTTATAGCGAATACTGCCGCAAATACGGACTGTTTTTGCCCCATTGAAACGATTAAGGAAGGATCATGCGCTTCACAACGCACCGCGCCAAACGCCCATGCACACAAAATGGGGCTGCCGTATTCTAAAACACATAACCGTTCTTTTGTGCTTGTAAAGAAAAAATCTTTACAATAAATGAGCATTATTTTCCAACTGTGTAAAAATGCACGCTGCAAAACGCCGCAGCACCACCTATCCAAGCGCCGGGCTTTACATCGAAAAGCTCGGCGCTTTCGACTTTATTTTCTGTGCACTTCCTTGACAAGTTTTTCTGTTCGGTATATAATAAGTAATAAATTCTTAAGAAATGCCGGGTGCGCCGGCTCTGCGCAGCCGGCATTATTTGGAATTTTTTTGCATTTTGAACTGTACCTTTTCTGATGACGATTTTATGGAAAAATACGAACAGAAGGAGGTGCTATTGATTTTATGAGTACACCAATCGTTGTGGTTATTGCCGTGGTGTGCGCCGTGATTTTTGCCGTGGTCGGTTTTGTGCTTGGCAACCTTTACCGCAAAACGACCGCCGAAAAAGAGATCGGCTCCGCTACGCAGGAAGCGACACGCATTATCAACAATGCGCTTACCGAAGCAGAGGCGGCCAAAAAAGCCAGCCTTGTCGAAGCCAAAGACGAACTGCACAAGCTGCGCAGCGACGCGGACAAAGAGATCCGCGAGCGCAGAAGTGAAATTCAAAAACAGGAAAACAGACTGTCTCAGCGAGAGGATTATTTGGACAAAAAGTCCGACTCGCTCGAGGCAAAAAATGAAGCCCTTACCCAAAAGCTCAAAGAAGCTGACGACAAACTACTCGAAATCGATGGCATCAAGAAAAGCCAGTTTGACATGCTGGAACGGATCTCCGGCCTCTCACAGGAAGAGGCAAAGCAGGAACTGCTCACCGGACTTGAGTCTGAACTCGACCACGAAAAATCGAAAAAAATTCTGGAATACGAGCAAATGGTCAAAGACCAGAGCAGCGTGATCGCCCGCGAGATCATCGCCACAGCCATTCAGCGCTGTGCGGCGGACCATACGGCCGAAACAACCGTTTCTGTCGTGGCCCTGCCGAACGACGAAATGAAAGGCCGCATCATCGGCCGCGAAGGGCGCAACATCCGTTCGCTCGAAACCATCACCGGCGCCGAATTCATTATTGACGACACGCCGGAAGCCATCACCGTTTCCAGCTTTGACCCGGTGCGCCGCGAGATCGCGCGCCAGACGCTGGAACGCCTGATCCAGGACGGCCGCATTCACCCCTCCAGAATCGAAGAGATGTATGAAAAGGCCAAGCGCGAAGTGGACGCAACGATCAAGGCGGAAGGTGAAAAAGCCGTGCTTGACGCCAATATCGGCTCGATCCACCCGGAGCTTGTAAAACTGCTCGGCAAGCTGAAATACCGCACTTCCTACGGCCAGAGCGTGCTTAAGCACAGCCTGGAAGTGTCGTACATAGCCGGCATGATGGCGGCAGAGCTTGGCGCTGACGAAAAGCAGGCGCGCCGCGCAGGTCTTTTGCACGACATCGGCAAAGCGCTTGACCACGAGCGCGAGGGTTCGCACATTGCTCTTGGCGTGGAAGCCGCCAAAAAATACAGAGAATCCGAAGCCGTTGTACACGCCATCCAGGCGCACCACGGTGATGTGGAGTGCAAAACCGTTGTGGCCTGCCTGGTGCAGGCGGCCGACGCTGTTTCTGCCTCGCGCCCCGGCGCCAGACGCGAAAATGTGGAAAACTACATCAAGCGTTTGGAACAGCTGGAATCGATCGCCAACAGCTTCCCCGGCGTAGAAAAGAGCTATGCGCTGCAGGCTGGCCGCGAGATCCGCATTATGGTCAAACCCGAAGTCATCTCAGATGAAAAAATGCCTTACATCGCCCACGAGATCGTGAAGCGCGTGGAGGAAGAGATGGAATATCCCGGCCAGATCAAAATCAACCTTATCCGCGAGAGCAGAGCTTCTGCGATCGCCAAATAAACCGCAAAGCCGGGTGTTTTACGCCCGGCTTTTATATTGCAAAATTTACCTCTTCAGAAAGGAACTGCCATGATCAGACACATCGTATGCTACAAATTAAAGGAGAACAATGAAGAAGTCTGCCAAAAGACAAAAGAGATCCTTTTAAGCATGAAAGGCCGCGTGCCGCAGGTGCTGGACATAGAAGTCGGCGCAGACTTTCTGCACTCGCCGCGTTCTTACGACATCATTTTGCAGGTCAAACTGCAGGACAGGGATGCGCTTGACGCTTACCAAAACGACCCATACCACTGTGGGGTCGTAAAAAAACATATGCACGCCGTGCAAAGCGCCAGCATTTCCGTCGATTACATGCTGGAAGATTAAATACGAATCCGTTTTCAAAAAGCGCTGCCGTCAAGGCGGCGCTTTTTCCATTAATTACACGTTTTAAAATGCGCTGCAGCCGTTGACACTATAAAACGGCTATGATATATTACTATCGGCAAAACTCGAAGAATTTTCACAAAAAAATGACAATTCTGCCCTGCGGAGGATAATTTTGGAGCACAAAAATGACATGGAGATCGACCTGAAAAAAATTGCACTTATGATGAAAAAGCGCATTTTGCCAATTGCGCTGTGCACGCTGTTTGGCGCCGTTCTGGCCGCAGCCGTCACCGTATTTTTCATCACACCGCAGTATGCCGCCGAAGTCAAAATGTATGTTTTTGCAAGCACCGACCGCACCGACACCGGCACGATCACCGCCGGGGAAATCGCCGCCTCCGAATCACTGATCGGCACCTACATTGTGGTGCTCGAAAGCGACACCGTGCTGGACGAAGTGGCCGCACAACTGCAGACGCCGATACAGCCGGAAGAGATCCGCCGGCGTCTGCAAATCAGTGCGATCGACGATTCTGCCGCCTTTCGTGTGCGCGTAACGACCGATGACGCCGCGCTTTCAGCCGCCATTGCCAACACGATCGCCGACGTTGCGCCGCAGCGCATTATGGATGTGGTGGGCGCCGGCGGCGTGGAGATCATTGACCGGGCAAAGGTGCCGCAGTCGCCCATTTCACCGAACCGGCTGCAAAACACACTGCTCGGTGCATTGGCCGGCTTTGTGCTGTCGTTTGCCTTTTTCTTCCTGAAGGAACTGTTTGACACGACCATCCGCAGCGAGGAAGACCTGACCGGTGAATTCGGACTGCCGATGCTTGGCATCATTCCGGCGCTGACACCGCACACGACGGCGCGGCAAAGCCGCAAACAGACAGGAGGGATATAAATGCGCAGGCAAAAGCAAGCTTCAACCGGACTGTTCCGCCAGGAGGACGCCCGAAAAATTCTGTCACCTGACGCGCCGTTTCAGGAGCGCGAAGCGTACAACGCCATCCGCACCAATCTGCTCTTTTCGCAAAGGGGCGAAAAATGCCCCGTATTTGCCGTTACCAGCCCGACGGCCAACAACGGCAAAACGCTGAACAGCGTCAACCTGGCGGTGGCCTACGCCCAGATGGGCAAAAAAACGCTTCTGATCGACGCAGACATGCGAAACCCCACTGTACACAAAATGTTTCACCTGCCCGGCAAAAACGGCCTGTCAGAATTTCTGGCCGGCCTGCAAAGCGAGATCACGCCGCTGGAAACAGACCGGGAAGATCTCTATATTTTACCGGCCGGCGCTGCGCCGCCGAACCCGGCCGAGCTGCTGGCCGGCGCGCAGGCCCGCCGGCTGATCGAACGCGTGCGCAACCGGTTTGACTGCGTTTTCATTGACACGCCGCCGGTCAACATCGTCACAGACGCTACCCTCCTGGGCACGGCTGTGACCGGCTACATTTTGATCGTTAAAGCCGGCAGCACTGTTAAGGCAGAGGTGCGCACAGCGCTGAATCTGCTGGGCCAGGTGGATGCGGTCATCCTGGGCTTTATATTAAACAACGTGACGCCCCAAAACAGTGCCTACGGGGCACATTACAAATACGGCTACTCTCATTACGCCAACCGGACACAAAGAGAAATGAGGGATGAAAATTGAAAAAAATGAACACCGAAGAGCGGCAGCTGTTTTGGCTGCTCGGCGGCCTGGACTTTCTGTCGCTCGCAATCAGCATGGCGACAGCGCTTATCATCACACGCCGCCTGCACATGCTGCCGCCATATACCCTGCGAAGTCTGATTTTTTTCTGCGCCGCCGGCGCCGTCTCGTTTTGTGCGGCATTTTACTGCTTTTACAAACCGTCTGAACCCTACCCCAGACTGCGGCTAAAACAAGTGCTGCACATTCTGTTTTGCAACGCCGCCCTGGTGACCGGTATGGCCGTGCTGCTGCGCCTGACCAGAAGCACCCTGTTGGAACTGCACGGCCTGCTGTTTTTTATATACATACTGAATTCCCTGCTCAACTGCCTGATGGCGTTTGCCGCAAGGCGGCAGGCTTTCTACCGGCTGAAGCAAAGCCGGCTTGCCGTGCGCACAGCCGTGCTGTGCAGCGCCGAAACGGCAGACGGCATCGTGCAGGAGCTGGAGGGATCTGTATGGCAAAACGTTTGCGGCGTTTTTTTGCTGCAAACGAAAATGAGCAAAACTGCACAAACCAAAAAACACAGTGCCCAAAAGCTGCCGGACAAACCAGGACCTTTTGCATGCAAAAAACAGTTTTGCGGCAGTGAAAAAGAACTGGTGCAGTGGGTGCGCAGCCGCGCTGTAGATGCCGTTTACATCGTGCTGCCGCAGGGCAGCCTGCCGCAGCACAGCGCCGACGCACTGGTGCAGGAACTGGTCAGCATGGGCGTGCAGGTGTATATAAGCACACACCTTGCCAACCCCCGGAAAATGCAGCCGCACAGCGAACAGGTGCGTTTCGGCCAGCGCCTGTCCGCTTTTGCGGCGGCGGTGCACAAACCGGCGCACCTGCGCCTGAAGCGCGCGTTCGACATTGTGTTCGGCCTGCTCGGCTGCCTGGCAGCGGCGCCGGTCATCGCACTGGTCGCCGTACCGCTGAAACTGGAATCCAAAGGGCCGTTGTTCTTTGCACAAACACGCGTCGGAAAAAACGGAAGGACATTTAAAATCTATAAACTGCGCACGATGTACGCCGATGCAGAAGCGCGCAAAGCGCAGCTACTGGCACAAAACGAAATGCAGGGCCTGATGTTCAAAATGGAAAACGACCCGCGTGTGACGAAGGTGGGGCGCTTTCTGCGCCGGACCAGCATTGACGAGCTGCCGCAGTTTTTGAACATCCTAAAAGGCGACATGAGCCTGGTTGGCACGCGCCCGCCGACACTGGACGAATTCAAGCAATATGAAAGCCGCCACAAGCGCCGCCTTTCCATGCCGACCGGCCTGACCGGCATGTGGCAGACGAGCGGCCGAAGCGACATTACTGACTTTGAAGAGGTCGTGCAGCTGGATCTGCAGTATATCGACAACTGGTCGGTTGCGCTGGACCTGCAGCTGATTTTTAAAACCATTCTTGTGCTTTTTAAACGACAGGGCGCCAGATAAGAGGGAAACCATGCGCCAAAACAAGCCAAAAATTGCCATGATCGGCCAAAAAACCGTGCCTTCCCGCAGCGGAGGCATTGAACAGGTGCTGACACGCCTGTGTCCGCTGCTGGCAGCGCGCGGCTTTCAGATCGCCTGTTACAACCGCCGCGGCGAACCGCACAGCGGCTATGCGCCGTTTCATGCCCGAGAATACCGGGGCGTGCGCTTAAAAGACGTTTTCACATTAAAAAACGGAACCGGGACCGCGCTGTATTCGTTTTTGGCCACCCTGCGCGCTTGTTTTTGCGGCAGCAAGATTTTACACTACCACGCCGAAGGACCGGCCGCCATGCTTTGGGCGGCCAAGCTTTTCGGCAAAAAATGCGTGGTGACCGTGCACGGACTGGACTGGATGCGTGAAAAATGGCAAAACGGATTTGCCGCCAAATACATCCGCTTCGGAGAAAAAATGCTGGCGGCCAAGGCCGACGCGGTCATTGTGCTGAGCCAGTCCGCGAAACGCTATTTTCAAACCACCTATAACCGGGAAACGATATGGATCCCAAACGGCGCCGACTGCATGACACCGCGCCCATGCAAACAGATCCAGGAACGCTTCGGCCTGCAAAAGGACACATACTTTTGCACCGTATGCCGCCTGACGCCCGAAAAAGGGCTGGACGACCTGATCGAAGCGCACAAAATGGCCAAAACCGGCAAAAAACTGGTGATCGCCGGAGGACCGGGTGCATCGGGTGATTATGTGCAGCAGCTGCAGCAGAAAGCCGGCAGCGACACCTCTATACTTTTTACCGGTTTTCTCAGCGGCGAGCTGCTGGAAGAGCTTTACAGCAACGCCTTTGCGTTTATCCTGGCCTCCAGTGTGGAGGGCATGCCGCTGAGCCTGCTCGAAGCCATGGCCTACGGCTGCGCCGTGATCGGTTCAGGCATTGAAGAGATCCGCGAAGTGGCCGGTGACTGCGGCCTGCTCTACCCATGCAAAGACACCAAAGCGCTGGCCGCGTGCATGCAGCGGCTGTGCGACGATGAGACGCTGCGCCAAACCTGCAAAACAAAAAGCCTGCAGCAAATCAAGAGCCGCTACAGTTGGGAAAAAATCGCCGGCAAAACCGCGGCACTTTACGATGCACTTCTGGAGGAGACGCAGCCTTGAAGATCTATCTGCCTAAGCTGAACACACTGTCCAGGCTCGGCATTTTTCTGCTGTGCATCAAGGTCTGCCTGAGCTGCAGCACCATCTTTTACCCCGGCGCTGCAGCCGACAATCTGCTGTCTGTCTGCGGCGCGGCCTGCCTGCTGCTGGCGCTGTGCACCAGACATTACACACCGAAAGCGGTGTTTGTGCACGCAGCATTGCTTTTGACAGCGCTTTACACCGCCTGGAGCGCCAAGAATTTTACGATTCTGATCACGGTACTGTCGGGGCTTGCTATGTACCGCGAAGAACCCGAAAGCATGCTGGACATTCTATTTAAAACCGAGCTTGCATTCCTGGTGATCCAGCTGGGTGCGGCCTGCCTGCTGGCCGTGACCTCAGATTTTCTTCTGGGGCGCAGCTTTTCAGGCAGCGGCATACGCTACACTTTCGGATTTACGCACCCGAACCTGCTGTCGCTTTTTTTATGCAACCTGATTTTGATTTGGTGCTACCAAAACTACGCGCGCCTGACCCTGAAGCACTACGCGCTGGTGATGCTGGCGGCCGGCACGATTTTTTTATTTACGAAAACCAGAACGGCACTGATTGCCGAAACGCTTTTTGTGCTGCTGCTGATCTGGCAGAAAAAAAGCAAAAAGAGCCGCGTGCTTTCCGCCACAGCGGCCATTTTACCCATTGCGCTCTGCCTGCTGACGGCCGCAGCCGCTGCGCTTTACACAAAAAGCAGTATATTTGTACAATTAGACAACTTGCTGAGCGGGCGGATCAAGCTGGCTGCTTACGCTTACAGCCACTACGGTGTAACCATGTTTGGGCAGGACCTGACCGGCCGCACCGTACAGTGGGACCCCGTTTGGCGGCTGAACGCCCACACATTCGACAATGCCTATGCGTTTCTGGGGATCAACCTGGGCAGCATCTGGCTGATAATTTTGCTGATCGGCGCGCTTTGGCTTGGCCTGCGCGGGCCGAAAAAGGCCCTGCCGTTTTTCATTTTATGGGCATTTTACGGTTTTACAGAAGTCAACGCGCTGAACGCCTACCTGCTGTTTCCCGTGCTGCTGCCGGTGCTGCGTGCACCGCAGGCCAAAACAGAGCTGCACGACCGGGCCCATACAGAAAAAGCTGTGCAAAAGGGACGAATGCCATGCCAAAATTAAGCATTATCATACCGGTTTACAACGCCGCTGCCACACTGGGCCCGGCGGTTGAAAGCATCGGCGCCGAAGATGAGCTGGAAATTCTGCTGATCGAGGATGCCTCGGCCGACAACAGCGCAGCACTGTGCCGAAAACTGGCGCAAAACGACCGGCGCATCCGCTGCATTTTTCACAGCCAAAACCGCGGCGTTTCGGCCGCGCGCAACGAAGGCATGATGCAGGCAAAAGGCAAATGGGTGCTGTTTGCGGACGCTGACGACCGCTTTGTGCCCGGCGCCGTCAGTCAGATCTTGACCTATGCAGACCGTTTGAAAGCCGATCTGCTGTGCTTCAACTGCCTGTTTGAAAACCGAACGCTCCGCCCCGGGCAAAGCATTGCGCCCAGGCAGTTCTGCGTGCCGGAACATTTGGCCGTACAGCTGTGTGAAGATCTGTACGGCCTGCAAAGCAGCCGTTTTTGCGGCGAAATGTTTCGCGCCGTGTGGGGCAAGCTGTTTTTACGCGAAAAGCTGCTGCAAAGCGGCGTGCTTTTCCCGCCGGACATGCCGATTGGAGAAGACTGCATTTTTTTGATGCGCTTTTTTGAAACAGCACCCAAAACCGAATTTGCCGACGCCTGCTGGTATGTGCACTGCACCGGCGCGCCGTCCGCCGTGCGCAGCGCAAAACCAAACCTGCTTACACTGCAGATGCACGAATACCGCGCATTGCTGCTGGAGAAAACACGGCTGCACGGCGCCGACTGGGACACAATGCTTTACAGCTTTCTGCTGCACGCCGCCGAAAGCTGGGCGGCGAATGAACGGCGCCGGGGCGCCAAAGCGCAGGCCGTTTACCGCAGGACGCTGCACTACCTGCAAAACAGACCCATGGACGTGCCCCGCAGGTTCGACCCCGCCCGGCTGCACCGCAGCGAACGCGCCCGCGCCCGGTTTTTGCAATTTCATTTTTTACGCGCAGAAGCGGCGGCAGCCACGCTGCTGGCCTGGAAACGCGCGACAAAATAAACTTGCCCAAAGCGCAAAAATCCTTAAAACGCCCTGTTTTGCACAAACAAAACAGGGATAAGCAAACATTTGAGATTATTTTGGAAAATTTCTTCACATTTTTTTGAAACTAATTGTTGATTTTTCTGTGAATATATGGTAATATGTGATAAAAGTTCACAGGAAGTTACAACAATGAATAACAAAGCAAAAATTCTGATCGCTGACGACACACCATCTTTTGGCATGGCATGCGCACAGTTGCTGAAAAACGACGGTTACGAAACGATCCTCTGCAAAAAGGACGGCGAACGCGTGGTCACACTGGCACAGGCCAATCATTTTGATGTGATCGTTATGGACGTATTCATGCCCCAGACCGACGCCATAGGCGTGCTGGAACGCCTGCGGGAAAGCGGTGCGCAAAAGCCGCTGGTGATCCTGATCTCGGGCGTAGACAACCCGTCCTTTGAAAGCCAGATGATCGGTCTGGGCGCAGATTATTATTTCATTAAGCCTGTTTCCGCACAGGCTGTTGCTTCCAGGATCCGCCAGCTGCTGACTTGGCGCGGCGACAAAAAGCTTGCCGTTTTAAATCACCCAAGTGAAAACGAAATCGAACTGCTGGTCACAGAGATCCTGCACGAGATCGGCGTGCCTGCTCACATTAAAGGTTACCAGTATCTGCGCACAGCCATCATTTCCTGCGTAGAGGACGGCAGCATGCTGTCCAGCGTAACCAAAGTCCTTTACCCCTCCATCGCCAAAAAATACGACACGACTTCGTCGCGCGTGGAACGCGCGATCCGCCACGCCATTGAAGTGGCGTGGGACCGCGGTGATGTAGACGTTTTATCCTCGTACTTCGGCTACACGATCCAATCCCAGCGCGGCAAGCCCACCAACTCGGAATTCATTGCCATGATCACCGACAAACTGAAGCTGTCGCTCAAAAGTGCATAAACAAAAAATCCGGCAGAAATCTGCCGGATCGCAAAAAATGCCGCACAGAACGTGCGGCATTTTTCTTTTTGATAATTATTAGGCCGTAGTGGCTTCGCCGCCGTGGTTGGCAGAGGCGAGCGCCAAATAGATATCGCCCGGGTTAAGCTGCAGGGTGTTGCCCTGTGCATCGAGCAGTTCCAGCTTGCCGTCTTCGACTGCCCACTGGATCGTGGTGATCGTGCCCTCGGACGCATACTGACCGGAACCGGTACCGGCGACATCGTAATCCACATACGTTTCGGTGCCGCCCTTATAAGAAACGGTCTTATAAGTTGTGTCCATATAAAGCACCAGCACGTTTTTAAACGAAACCTGTGTGCCGTAGCTGCCGGTATTGATGTAGCGGGCAGAATCCGCATCGTACTGCAGAACCTTATCCTCTGCGCAATTTGAAGAAATTTCGATCGTCAGCGTATTGCAGGGATCGGTGCCGACGGCTGCCGGCTCGGTACGGAACGAAAACTGCGAATAAGCAGATTTGTCCAGGTCCGTGCGGTAGTCTTTAGACTCGATCGCATCGACCAGCTTGCTGCCGTAAAGCACACCGCTGTGCTCCACGGCGCCGCCGCGTGAACGGTCGCGGCCAAAGGCGCCGCTGCTGCTGATGCCGTCCAGATTGTCCACATCATCCGCCTCGATCGTTTCATAGCCGCCGGTGTAATTTTCACGGCTGTGGCTGCCGCCCCAGTGAACGAAAACGGCATCGAACAGCTCGGAGAATTCCACAAAAGACGGGCGCGCACTGCGCACCGGCCCGATCTGATCCGGCAGTGCGGTAAAATCGGAGTAGAACCACAGCATACGCGTGGCGCCGCCTTCCACCTCGCCTTCCACGATCATGTCCGGCGTAGTGATGCCCCACTGCGGTCTGGCACTTTTTGAATTTTCAATTACACAGGCGACCGGCCGCTTGCCGACGGCTGCGGCATTGTAGCCTTCTTCGCCGGTCAGGGGGTTGAGCACCGGTGCCTCGGTGACCGGCTGGGTCTGCGTAACAGTCGGCGCCGTTGTCTCCGGTTCACGCATGGCGCGCAGACCGAAAAACAGCCCCACGGCAATAGCGGCAACGGCCACGACGCAGGCACAGATAATAATGATTTTCTTTTTCTTGTTTGAGTGCATTGGTCTTTCCTCCGGGTACAGATTCTCTTCTTCACGCGCTTCGGCAAAATCCTGAGCCGGTTCGCCGGCGTCGGACTGCGGCTGGCCGACTGTAAAATAGGCCTGCTGTCCGTCTGCGGCAGACTGCGGCGCCGTTTCATTTTGCTGCACCGTGCCCGGCTGCGGCACATGCGCATCCTGCCCGGGTGCAGGCGTCTGCTCAGGCGCCTTTGCCGGTGCGTTTTGCACCGGTGCAGTGTTTTCTTTTACAGACGGCTCCCGGCCGGATTCACGCGCCTGGCGCTGCCGGACCTCGTTTAAAATTTCACCGATCTCGTCTTTTTCTTCGTCTGCCGGTGTTTTTGCAGACGTGTTTTCATCCTCGCGCATCTTTCTCTCCCCTTTTCTGAATTACACAGCTACATTCTACCATAAATAGGATCGCTTTTCACTATTTATTACAAAGTTTTCAAACTTGTAACTGACTTGCAAACATTTGGAAAATATAGTACAATACGCAAAGAGGTGGTATTATGGCAAAATCCATTCCGGTGCTGGTGACCAACAGCACCATCCTGGTAAAAGACGGCGAGACCGACAACTTTAAAGAGTTTTACATTCCCGCACTGCACGAACAGCCGAACATTCCGTTTTACCACCAGTTTGCAAACGAAATTCAAAAAAACCAGAACATGTTTTGCAACTTCATCAAATCGCTTTACGGCAAGCGCATTTCCAAATATGTGATCGCTCTGATCGTACCGGACGACACGAGCCGCCTGGAATCCATTTTTTTAAACGAGTTTTTTCTGCACAGCGGCGTCGGCAAGGCCGTGGCGCACGCCACAATGGGACAGGCGCTTTCCAAAGACGAACAGTACATTTCGCTCTCGCGCACGATGCGCAACATCGTGCTGCAGTATATTCAAGGCGACAAAATACAGGCACAGAAGTTTTACGACATCCACAACTACGACCCGCAGACGATCCGCCTGGACGCGCAGCGTATCCACATTGATGTGGAATACAAGGAAACGCCCGTTTACATCAACAACTTCACCCTGGATATGGACGAGTTTTTTGACATGGGCACCGTTATCACGCCGCAGCGCCTGCTGGAAATCATTTCCGAACTGATGGTGGAAAAAATTTGATTGCTTTTAAATAATACCGACTGCCACGGGTACAATGATACCGAGGTGATCGATTTGCAAAAGCAAAATAACGACAAAAGCAAAGCCAACCAGAAAAAAAAGAAAAAGGACGTCATTGACCTGACCTCTTACATGGACCCCGACATTGTGGAAACCGACGTGCTCGGCAGCTATACCGGCGTGCCGGAAGAACAGTTTTACGACGGCGAGGACGAAGTACCTGTGCAGGATGCAGACGACCTTTAAAAAGCGCAAAAACGCGGGCAAAAGCCCGCGTTTTTTTCGCTTATTTAGATCAAATGCCTTCCAGAAAGATGCGGCTGCGCACCAGTTCACGCTCCACATCAAAACCGGGCGAATAGATCTCAATAATATAGTCGCCGGTATAGCCCCCCATTAAGAGCTTGCTTTTGAGTTGCTTGATGTCGAACGTGCCGCGCCCCGGCGGCAGGCAGTCTTTTTCCGGTGTGTTGTCGCTTAAGTGCACATGGCAGATGTCGGACGAAAACGTGTTCACAAATTCAAACACATCCTGCCCGGCGCGGATGGCCTGCTTAACATCGAACACCAGCTTAAAATTGCTGCGCACCGCCTCACGCATGCGTTTTAAAAAATCAATGCTTTCGCTCTTGAAAAGATTTACATTTTCCTGCGCCAGCACCACGCCGTGCTTTTTCGCCAGGTCGGCCAGGTAGTTGAAACGCTCAAAATAACGTTCGTCCGGAATCGGCATTTTTGTTTTTTTCAGCGCGCCGTGCAGCACAACGTATTTGCCGCCAAGCTCGGCGCAGACTTCAAAATAGCGCTCATAAAGCGGCAAAATATCGTGAAAGCGGCGTTCATAGTCGCCGAAAATGCACTGTGTTTCCATAAAGGAACTGTAGGGATGGATGGAAACGATCTCCATGCCGTAGCGGCGGCGGATTGCGTTCAGCTCGGCAATAAACGGTTCCTCCAGCTCGCAGGCGGCGTTGAAAAACACCTCGGCCTTGCGAAACCAGGCGCGGCCGATCAGATCGAGCGCCTTTTCCGTTTCAAGCGGATAGAAGCAGGAAGTGGAAGCACCGGCAATCATTTGGATTCCAGCTTTTCGATCGCGGCAAGCTTGGCGCAGATGCACAGCAGTTCTGCCGCCTGGCCGATCTCCTGCACGCTCGGATAGGTCGGCGCAATGCGGATGTTCTTGTCCTGTGGGTCCTTGCCGTAGGGATAAGTGGCGCCGACCGAAGTCAGCACAACACCGGCCGCTTTGCACAGTTCACCGGTGCGTTTGGCTGTGCCGGGCAGAACATCCAGGCTGATGAAATAGCCGCCGTTCGGCTTTTCCCAGTGGGCAATGCCGGCCGGGGCAAGCTGTGTTTCCAGGTGCTGCAAAACGATTTCAAACTTGGGGCGGATGATGGCCGCATGCTTTTTCATGTGTTCACGCACGGCGGCGGCATCCTTAAAGAATGCGCTGTGGCGCTTTTGGTTCATTTTATCGTAGCTGATCGTTTCGCAGGTCAGGCGCTTGCGGATCTCCGCCAGGTTGGCCGGGCTGGCCGTCAGGCAGGACACGCCGGCGCCGGGGAACGTGATTTTGGCAGTGGAGGCCACTTCAATGACCATGTCTTCATTGCCGTAATCGCCGAGCACGTCAAAAATGTTCAAAAGATGATCGGGGTGCTCTGTGTCCAGATCGTGCACGCAGTAAGCGTTGTCCCAGATAATGCGAAAGTCCTTAGCAGCCGGCTTCAGGGCAGCGATCGCACGGACCGTATCGTCCGAATAGGTGATGCCCTGCGGGTTGGAGTACTTCGGCACGCAGAACATGCCTTTTACGCTTTCGTCCTTTACAAGGTCGCGGATCACATCCATATCCGGGCCGGCAGCCGTCATCGGCACATTGACCATTTCAATGCCAAAATGCTCGCAAATGGTGAAATGGCGGTCGTAGCCGGGTACGGGGCAAAGGAACTTGACCTTGTCAAGCTTGCACCAGGGCGTACAGCCCGCAGCGCCCTTCGTGTAGCACTGGGCAATGTAATCAAACATCAGGTTCAGGCTGGCGGAACCGCCGACGATCACATTTTCGGGCTGAACATCCAAAATTTCGGCAAAAAGCTTTTTGCAGCTCATGATGCCGTCCATCAGGCCGTAGTTGCGCAGGTCGGTGCCGTTTTCGGTATAGTCGACCGGCGTGTTCACCATGTCCATAGAAAGATCAAGCTGCTCTTTGCAGGGCTTGCCGCGGCTCATGTCGAGCTGCAGGTTCTGCGCCTGGAATGCGGCATACTGCTTTTGCAGCGCTTCTTTTTCAGCGGCAAGCTGCGCCGCGTTCATCTGGCTGTAGTGCATAAAAAAACTCCTCTCCCGTGCAGGCCGGCGCACCCGGTGCACGGCACAGATTTTATCAAAATTATTGTACCATCTGTCCATTTGGAATGCAACGGCAAAAAAAACAAAACCCGTTCCCAAAAAGAACGGGTTTTTGGTGAAATACACGGCTTACAGACCGGTCTTTTCCGCAATGTAGGCGCGCGCCATCTTGGCGTATTCAAACGGATTGGCCTTAGCCGGATCCTGCTCTGCCTCCACAACGACCCAGCCAGCATAATCGTTTTCGGCCAGCACGTCAAAAATCGGTGCAAAGTCCACGTCGCCGTCGCCCGGCACGGTAAACACGCCGGCACGCACCGCGTCCAAAAAGCTCATGCCCTCCGGCGCAACACGGCGGTACACATCGTTTCTCATATCTTTCAGGTGCACATGCTTGACGCGGTCAATGTACTTTTTCAGCACCGGCACGGGGTCGATGCCGGCAAACGAAAGGTGGCCGCTGTCAAACAGCAGGTAGACGAGCTCGGGATCCGTTTCGCGCATCAGGCGGTCGATCTCTGCCTCGGTCTGCACGCCTGTGCCCATATGGTGGTGCACGGCAAGGTACATGCCCTTTTCACGGGCCAGGCGGCCGAGTTCATTGAACCCGCGCGTGACCGTTTGCCACTGTTCCTCCGTATAGACCGGCTTGTCATCGCCTAAAATCGGCACCGGCTTGCCCTGGATGGAATTGCCCTGTTCCGACACGCCGATGACTTTTGCGCCGAGCGCATGCAGCTTGTCGCGGTGGGCAATGAACGCCTGCACCGTTTCGTCAAACGGGCGGCTTGTGAACAAAGTGGAAAACCAGGCGTTGCACACCTGCAGGCCGCGCACATCCAGATAATGCTTGAGCACGGCAACGTCGCTTGGGTATTTATTGCCGATCTCGCAGCCGGCAAAACCGGCCAGCGCCATTTCGGAAATGCACTGTTCAAATGTGTTTTCGGCGCCCAGGTCGGGCATATCGTCATTGGTCCAGCCGATCGGGGCGATGGCCAGACGCACTTTTTCTTTGCTGAGCATTGTTTTGTTCCTTTCAAATGGATCAGTAGTCAAACGTGTCGCGGATATGCGCCTGCATGTCTACATACGCCTTGGCAACGCGTTCGCTTTTGGAGACCTCGGCCACGCCGACACGCCACCAGCTTTCAAAACCGGGCGTCATCGTCTGCGGCAGCACTTTAATATCAAACAGCACGCTGCAGGTCTGGTTCTTCGCATCGGCCAGTGCGGCGCGCAATTCGTCAGACGTGCGGATCGTATAGCCCTTGGCGCCGTAGCCCTCAGCGATCTTGGCAAAATCGACCGGTATCTCACCGCCGTCCAAAAGACCGGTTTCGGGGTTTCTGGCGCGGAAAACCGTGCCGAACGTGTCGGTGCCCTGGTTGTTCTGCAGATTTTCGATGCAGCCCCAGCCGAGATTGTCAAACAGGCACACGTTGATCTTCAGCCCCTCCTGCAAAGAGGTGTAAAGCTCGCTGTGGCCCATCAAAAAGCTGCCGTCACCGCAAAAAGCGTACACTTCTGCGTCGGGCTTTGCCATTTTCACGCCGAGCGCGCCGTTGATCTCATACGCCATGTTGGAATAGCCGTATTCCATGTGGTAGGTTTCCGGATCGCCGGCACGCCACAGGCGCTGCATGTCGCCCGGCAGGGAACCGGCCGAACCGACCGCGATGTCAGACGCATCCATAAATTCATTGATGATGCCGAGCGCCAAGGTCTGGTTCAGGCCGCCGGGCAGCTCGGTCGAATAATATTTATCCACAATGGCGTTCCACTCGCTGCGGGCGCGGGCGACCTCGTCTTTATAGGCCGAACGGTAGCCGGCAAGGCGGCCGAGCAGCGCCGTGAGCGCTTCGCGCGCGTCGGCCACGATCGCCTCAGCGTCCATCTTATACGCATCAAACGGGCAGATATTGATGGCAAGCACCTTACGGTCCTTGTTGAACAGCCACTTGGATGACGTGGTAAAGTCTGTAAAGCGCGTGCCCACGCCGATGATCAGATCGGCGTCGCGGGCGATCACATTGGCTGCCTTGCCGCCGGTCACGCCGATGCCGCCAAGATTCAGCGGATGGCGCCAGTCAATGCAGCCCTTGCCGGCCTGCGTCTCCGTGATCGGGATGTTGCACTGTTCGGCCAGCTTGCGCAGCACGTCGTAAGCGCCGCTGTAGCGCACACCGCCGCCGCAGATGAACACCGGCTTTTCGGCCGATTCGATCAGTTTGGCCGCACGCTCCAGCTGCGACGACGTGATCGGCCTGCGGTCCAGGTGCCAAACGCGCTTTTGCAGGAAATGATCGGGGTAATCATAGGCCTCGCCCTCCACATCCTGCGGCATGGCCAGGCAGACAGCGCCGGTGTCGGCCGGGTCGGTCAGCACACGCATGGCATTCAGGCACGCAGTCATCAGCTGCTCCGGGCGGACGATGCGGTCAAAATAGTGGCAGACGCCCTTAAAAGCATCTGTCACCGTGCGGCCGTAATTGTCAAAAAACTCCGCCTGCTGCAGAACCGGGTCGGGCTGACGGCAGGCAAACGTGTCACCGGGCAGCACCAAAAGCGGGATGCGGTTGGCCGTGGCGCAGCCGCAGGCCGTGACCATATTGGTGGCGCCGGGGCCGATGGACGAAACACAGGGAATGATGGCCTTGCGGTCCATCTGCTTGGCATAAGCCACGGCGGCAAGCGCCATGTTCTGCTCGTTTTTCCCCTGGTAAAATTTCAAGTTGTGGCCGCCCTGCTCCAGCGCCTGACCGACGCCGACCACGCAGCCGTGGCCGAAGATGCCGAACATACCGGTGACGAACTTGCTTTCTACCCCGTCACACTCTATGTACTGGTTGTCGAGGAACTTGACAAGCGCCTGCGACATGGTCAATCTTTCTCTGGACATAGCTTAAACCTCGATTTCCGAAAGCTTTACCGGGCGGTGCTCAGCAAGCGATTTTTTCGCGGCAAGACCGAGCACAAGCGCCTGCAGGCCGTCCTGCACCGTGGTCTGCGTCGGTTTGTCGTTTTGAATGCAGTCGATGAACTGCACCATTTCGTCGGTAAACGACTGCATATAACGCTCCAGGAAGAAATAAAGCGGCTTGTCGGCCAGTGCGCCGTTCTCGCCGAGCACGGTCACATTGGTGGGCGTATCGTTGGCGGCAGAGGCCTGCCCCCCGGCGCCGAACACCTCGAGACGCTGGTCATAGCCGTAGGCCGCGCGGCGGCAGTTATCGATCATGCCGATGGCGCCGCTTTTGAACTTTAAGCTGACAAGCGCCGTGTCCACATCGCCGGCTTTGCCGATCTCCGGATCCACCAGAACAGCGGCGTTTACAAACACCTCTTCCACTTCACCGCCGATAAAACGGGCCATGTCGAAATCATGCACGGTCATATCCAGAAAAATGCCGCCCGAAACGGCCACATAGGCCGGTGACGGCGGTTCCGGGTCGCGCGAGGTGATCTTGATGATCTCCAGATCGCCGAGTGCGCCGGACTGCGCCAGCTCTTTGATGCGGGCAAAATTGTGGTCATAGCGGCGGTTGAAGCCGATCTGCAGCTTCACGCCGGCCTCGTCCACCGCCGAGATGACCGACTTGATCTTTTCCACAGTCAGATCGACCGGCTTTTCGCAGAAAATATGCTTGCCGGCCTTGGCCGCCTCCACCGCAATGTCTGCGTGCGTGTCTGTGGATGAGCAGATGAGCACCGCCGTAATGGACGGGTCGTTTAAAATTTCATGATAATCGTCATAACAGTTCGGTATGCCGAGTTCGGCTGCAAGCTTTTGCGCGGCCGGTGCATAAACATCGGACACGGCCGCAAGCTCCGCCTGCGGGATGTGGTAGGTCAGCGAACGCGCATGCACCTGACCGATGCGCCCGGCGCCGATGATGCCGACTTTGATCTTTTCCATACAGTTTGCTCCTTTGACAAAAATTCATTCCCCTGCACTGCAAAAGTGCTGTACAAGGATAATACTAGCACAGTTTTATTGCAAATTCAATAAAATATTTCAGCAAAAAACACAAAAAACATGAAAATTGAATAACGCCGGCCGCAGCGGCGGCGCAAGTATGAAGGAATTGTGATGGATTGTTTTTTTAAGTGTGAATTTTGATGCCAAAAGTTGCATTCGATATTTTTGTTGTGTATAATAAGAACTATATTAAATAAATAAGAGGAAGCCTATATGAAACAATATGAATACACACCCCACGGCGTATGCTCGCGCCAAATCACCATCACACTGGACGACAGCGGCAAAATCGCCCAGCTGAAATTCCTGGGCGGCTGCCACGGCAACCTGCAGGGTATCAGCGCACTGGCTGTGGGCCAGACCCCCGAAGAACTTGTAAACCGGCTTGAGGGCATTGACTGCCGCGGCAAAGGCACCTCGTGCCCCGACCAGCTGGCGCAGGCGCTCAAACAAATCATTCAGGAGAGCTGAGCATGGAATATTTTATTGAAAACAAAACGGTCAGGCGCGAATTTCGCATTCAGCAAAACCACCTGATCAGCGGCCCGGTGGAAAACAAGCTGTCGGGCGACGTGTTCGTGCCGGACGGCAACGGTTCGGAATTTACGGTGCGCTTTACAGACGGCGAGGAGATCTCGTCCAAATCGGTGCCGCTGACCGACATCCGCCAGGAAAAAGACGGCACGATCTTTACGTTTGAAGAGCGGTGCGCCACAACGGTGCGCGTAGCGTTTCAGTCATCGGCCGACGGCAAATACATCAAAAAACGCGTGATGCTTTCGCAAAGCGCAAACAAGCCGATCGACTACGTTTTGCTGGAAAACGTGGGCATCATCAACTCCAAGTCGCACTTCACCGTTCGCGCCGAAGACCAGGACGAGTTTTATTTTGACGGCTATTATTACTCTTTGGGGCAGCCGTTTTACATTGACTCGTTTTTCTACGGCTGCGAATTCCCGGCCACCAGCAACAAGATCAAGCACGGGCTCGGCTATGTAAAATACTACCTGGGCAAAACGATCGCCCCGGGCAAGATCTTCAAATTCCCGATCACGATCCTGGGCGCGGCCAAAGCCAGCGACATGACGTCGCTGCAGACAGCTTTTTTTGCCTACATCGACAGCATCGCCACAAAAGCGCCCTACCGCGTGCAGTACAATTCATGGTACGACCACATGCTGGACATTACGCCGGCCAACATCCGCAAGTCGTTTTTTGAGATCGAAAAAGGTCTGACCCGCCACGGTGTGCCCACGCTGGACGCCTACGTCATCGACGACGGGTGGAACGACTACCGCAGCGATTTCTGGACGATGAACCGCAAGTTTGAAGACGGGCTTTTTGAATACACCCGCATCAGCCGGTCGCTCGGTTCGCGTTTCGGCCTTTGGTTCGGCCCGCGCGGCGGCTACTCGGCACAGACGGGCTTTGCCAAAAGGATCGAAAAAGGCGGCAACGGTTACTTTAACAAAGAGTCGAAGGACATCTGCATCGGCTCTGAAAAGTATGTGAAAAACGCCGAGGATTTCCTGATACAAAACACGCTGGACTATGAGATCGATTACTGGAAGCTCGACGGTTTCTGCTTAAAGCCGTGCAAGGACCCGACGCACGACCACATCACCGGCGGCTACAAAGAGATGTACTACATCACCGAAATGTGGAGCCGCTGGATCAATGTGTTTGTGCACCTGAAAAAGGCGCGTCCCGGCATCTACCTGAACATGACGAGCTATGTGACGCCGTCGCCCTGGTGGCTCAAATATGTGGACTGCCTGTGGATCCAAAACAGCGGCGACATCGGCTTTGCCGACAATGCGCAGGGCCAGCGCAAGGTGGAGGCAGAGATCACCTACCGCGACAACCGCTACTGGGATTTCCTGTGCAAGCGCGCGCTGCAGTTCCCGCCGTCGCGCCTTTACAACCATGAACCGATCTACGGCAACACCGCCAAAATTTCCTACACCGACCGCGAGTTTGAAAAATACCTGTTTTCAAACGCCGTGCGCGGGCAGGCGTTCAATGAGCTGTACCTTTCCTACAACATGCTGAACGAGGCGAAGTGGACGGCGCTTGCCAAGGTGCTGACCTGGGCACGAGAAAACCACCACATTCTGAAGCATGCGCATTTCCTGGGCGGCGACCCGGCCGAAAACAATGTGTACGAATACACAGCCTGGACCGAGGACGGCGAAGGCATTGTAGCGCTCAGAAACCCCAGCAGCGAAGCGGCCGAAGTGACCGTAACGCTCAACAAGCTGATGGGCGTGCCGGAGACGCTGCAGGACGCAAAGCGCTGGGCCGTTTACGACGACTACGCCCCCGAGACGGAAAAGACATTTTCCTACAACCAGAAAATGGAGGTAACGCTGCTGCCGTTTGAATTCAAGCTGTACCAATTCGGCAAAACAGACCCCCGTTACAAAGGCATGCCGCCGGTCAACACGTTTACCATTTCGTTCACCTGCAACGAAGACAACTGCACCATCTGCGAAAACGAGGACGTCCGCGTGCAGATCGACGACGGCAGCATTTTGTTTACGGTAGACGGCACGACGCTGTGTTCAAGCAGCGAGACGGTGATCGGCAAAGACGCATTTCTGGTGCGTGAACGCAACAAATGCATCAAAATCTATATTGCCGGTCAGCTGGACAGTGCCGTGTGCAATACAAACGCAAAAGACACCGTCAGCACCGACTTTGCCGACAGCCCCCTGTTTACCCTGCAGAACAAAGCGCTCGCCTACGACGAGATTCCGCAGGATGAAAAAGCACAGCCTAAAAAATGGTTCAAATTATAATCGGAGTCTGATTTTTAAATGAGTGAAAGAAAATGTAAAAAATGCGGCTGTGACATCTTCATCCGCGACGGGGATTGGCTGCGCTGTGCAAACTGCGGTGCCACCTTCTTCGACCTGGATTCCCACGAAGAGATGAAACTGACCATGCAGGTGGAACAGCTGGAGCAGAAGAAAAAACACGTCAAGAAAAAACGCAACTCGTTTAAAGACGTGGTCGATTTCTGCGTGCCCATCGTCATCGCCGTTGTGATCGCCATGCTGCTGAAGATGTTTGTGTTTGCCAACGCCGTCGTGCCCACCGGTTCGATGCTCAACACGATCCAGCTGGGCGACCGCGTCATTGCATCTAAGCTGACTTATGATTTCAACGACCCGCAGCGTTACGACGTCGTCATCTTCTACTACCCCGACGATGAGTCGATGATCTATGTAAAGCGCATTGTCGGCCTGCCGGGCGAAACCCTGTGGGTCGAGGACGGCAAGGTGTTTGTGCAGACGACAGACGGCCAGACTTTACAGCTCGATGACAGCTTTGTCACGGTAGAGGAGCCGACCGGCGACTACGGGCCGTACGAGATCCCCGAGGACTGCTACTTTATGATGGGTGATAACCGCAACGACAGCAAGGATTCCCGTTTTTGGGAAAACAAGTACGTTGCGCGCGACAAAATCATTGGCAAAGTGCTGTTCCGCTACTACCCCACCATCAGCAAGATCGAATGATTGCAGCAGCCGGCTGAAAAACGCGAACGGCTTACGCAAAACAGAACAAAAAACGAAAAGAGCACAGACAAGTATTGTCTGTGCTCTCAGCGTGTCAAAAAAGGTATAATGGCAACAAATTATACAGCCTGACACGCTGACAGACTGCCAAAAAGACGAGTTGGATTTTGTATTTTGCGAGGTGGTGCCGTCTTGTCCAAATGCACGCCGATACGTTCGCAACCGCCTTTTGAATAATTTATTGCGGCGATTGCTCGCTTCAAGCGTGCATTTCTCCTCTCCCCAAAAAGCCATGTGGCTTTTTGGGGACCCCCTAGGTACTGCCCCCCCGAGCAAAAGACAAAAAGCGCAAAAACCGCACAGTCGTGCGGTTTTTCTGCTTTTAAAGTGCTTCATTTTCTTTAGAGTGCAAGATACTTTTCTGCTTGAGAAAAATAGCAGTCTATTTTCAAAATTTTTTCTACGCGCGGTCCAACCGGCTTTTTCGACAGTCTCAGAGCACAGACAAGTATTGTCTGTGCTCTTTTCCTGTCAAAGTCTAAAGACTGAGATCTTATGCTTTTTTATAGCTGACATGGAACATTTCATGCGCCTGGTCACCCACGACTGTTTTATAGAGGTAGTCGACCATCGGATTTTCCTCGCTGCGCTTGATGCCGGTCATATTGTCGGCATTATAAAGACCCTGGGCCCGGATCTTTTTCACCTCAGAATTGGCGACCGGCTGTCCGGCGCCGCCCACGCAGCCGCCCTTGCAGCTCATGACCTCTACCAGATGGTAGAAAAGTTCGCCTTTGTCCATCTTTTCGATCAGGCGCTGTGCATCCTTCAGGCCGTGCACAACGGCGATCTTCACATCGGTGTCGCCGACTTTGACCGTTGCTTCTTTCACATTTTCAAAGCCGCGCACGCCGCACATTTCGATCTCGCCCAGCGTCTCGTACTTCTTTTCGTCGCAGCAGTAGCGGATGACCGCCTCGGCCACGCCGCCCGTGGTGCCGAAAATGACGCCGGCGCCGGAACCAAGACCCAGCGGCATACAGGGCGCAAAATCCTCTTCCGAATCAAAATTGATGCCGGCTTCCTTGATCATCTGCGCGATTTCCTGTGTCGTCAGCACATAGTCCGTGTCGGGCACGCCGTTCGTTTTGAACTCGTCGCGCGCCGCCTCGGCCTTTTTGGCTGTGCAGGGCATAATGGCTACACAAACGGTCTCACAGCCGTCCGGCTCTGCCTGGGCATAATACTTTTTGATGACCTTAGAGAACATCTGCATCGGCGATTTACAGCTGGAGATGTTGTCGAGCAGGTCGGGGCGGGTGTTTTCCACATATTTCACCCAAGCCGGGCAGCAAGAGGTGAACATGGGGAACTTGCCGCCGTTTTTCAGGCGCTGCATAAACTCCTGCGCCTCTTCCACCACGGTGAAGTCTGCGCCGAGCGTCGTATCTGTAATATGGTCAAAGCCAAGCAGCTTCAGCGCCGAAACGATCTTGCCGATCGTGTTCGTGCCCTTCGGCAGGCCGAACTCTTCGCCCAGCGCCACGCGCACAGCCGGCGCGATCTGGCAGACCACGCGCTTGTTTTTGTCAAACAGCGCGTCCCACACCTCGGAAATGCTCTTTTTCACGCGGATGGCGCCGGTCGGACAGACTGCCGCACACTGGCCGCAGCCGATGCACTTGGTCTCGGCCAGCGGCGCATTGAACGCCGGTGTTACGCGCAGTTCGGAACCACGGTTTACAAAGTCCAAAATGCTCATACCCTGGATCTCGTCACACATGCGCACACAGTCGCCGCACAGAATACACTTGTTGGGATTGCGCACGATGCAGGGCGAGGACGTATCCTCAGGCAGCTGTTCGCGCGTGTCTTCAAAACGCACGTTGCGCACGCCGTAGCGGAAAGCCAGGTTCTGCAGCTCGCACGAACCGCTTTTGCCGCAGACGGTGCAGTTGCAGTCGTGCGCCGCAAGCAGCAGTTCAATAATGACCTTTCGGTACTTGAGCAGGCGCGCGGTATTGGTGCGGATGACCAGCCCGTCGCGCGGCTGCATGGAGCAGGAGGCGTCGATCTTGCCGCGCTCATCCTCCACCACGCACATACGGCATGCGCCGTAGGTGGACAGTTCGCTGTAATAGCACAGCGTGGGCATCGTGATGCCGGCCTTGCGGATCACGGCCAGTACATTTTTTTCATCTGTAAATTCGACTTTTCTGCCGTCGATGATCATCGTTCCGCCCATCGTCACACCTCCTCGATCGCGCCGAACGCGCAGTTTGCAATACATGCACCGCACTTGATGCACTTGTCGGTGTCGATCACATGCGCCTGGCGCACCGTGCCGGAAATGGCCGACACGGGGCAGTTGCGGGCGCACTTGGTGCAGCCCTTGCACTTGTCAGGATCGATCACATACTTTTTAAACGCCTGGCAGACGCCGGCCGGACACTTTTTGTCCACCACATGGGCAAGGTATTCGTCCCTGAAATATTTAAGCGTAGAGACGACCGGCGACGCCGCCGACTTACCGAGCCCGCACAGCGCCGTGTTGGTGACGGTGTCGGCCAGCTCTTCGAGCATATCCACATCCTCCACCGTGCCCTTGCCGTCCACGATCTTTTCCAGGATCTCCAGCATGCGCTTGGTGCCCTCACGGCACGGCACGCACTTGCCGCAGGATTCGTTTTGCGTAAAGTTCATGAAAAAGCGCGACACTTCCACCATGCAGGTGCTTTCATCCATAACGACAAGACCGCCGGAGCCGATCATGGCGCCGACCTTTTTCAGGGAGTCAAAGTCGAGCGGCAGATCCAGATGCTCTTTCGGCAGGCACAGACAGCCGCCGGACGGGCCGCCGATCTGCACGCCTTTGAAATTTTTGCCGCCGCGGATACCGCCGCCGATCTCAAAGATGATTTTTTTCAAATTGGTGCCCATCGGCACTTCAATGAGACCCGTATTGTTGACGTTGCCGGTCAGGGCAAAGGCCTTCGTGCCGGGGCTGCTTTCGGTACCGATCGTGCGGTACCAGGCCGCGCCGTTTGCAATGATCTTCGGCACATTGGCATATGTTTCCACATTGTTGAGAACTGTGGGCTTGTCAAACAGGCCATGTTCGACCGTGCGGGGCGGTTTGACACGCGGCATGCCGCGGTTGCCCTCGATCGATGCGGTCAGGGCCGAACCCTCGCCGCAGACGAACGCCCCGGCGCCCTTATTGATATGCAAACGAAAGCTGAAGCCGGAACCGAGAATGTTGTCGCCCAGCAGGCCGACTGCCTTGGCCTTTTCAATGGCCTTTTGCAGACGCTCCACCGCGAGCGGATATTCCGCGCGCACATAAATGTAGCCCTCATCCGCCTTGGCGGCATAGCCGGCGATCATCATGCCCTCGATCATCTTATGCGGGTCGCCCTCCATGATCGAGCGGTCCATAAACGCACCGGGGTCACCCTCGTCGCCGTTGCAGACCACATAGTGCTTCGGCTCTTTCTGGCGCAGCACCGACTTCCACTTGCGTCCGGTCGGGAAACCGCCGCCGCCGCGGCCGCGCAGGCGGCTTTCTTCCACCTCGTCGCAGACCTGTTCGGGCGTCATGGTAAAGAGCGCCTTACAAAGCGCACTGTAACCGCCGTGGGCTATGTACTCATAAATATCTTCTGCATCGGTACGGCCGCAGTTTTCCAGCACCAGGCGCGTTTGCATTTTATAAAACGGGATCTCGTCCTGCTGCTGATACTTTTTGCCGTTCAGCGAATAAAGCAGCCGTTCCACGACTTCGTCGCCCTGAATGGACTTGGCAAAAATTTCGTCACAGTCTTCGAGCTTCACCTTGGTATAAAGCACGTCAAGCGGTTCAATGCGCACAAGCGGTCCCATTTCGCAAAAGCCGTGGCAGCCGCTCTTTTTAAAACCGACGTCCTTTTTTTCAGGGTCCATCGAAAGCTCTACGCCGACCGAAAGGCCGTTTTCCTCGCAAAGCTGCTTTAAACGGTTGTAAATAAAAATGGAGCCGCCGGAGACGCAGCCGGTCCCGCAGCAGACAAGCACCCTTTTTTGTTGTGCCTGCAGGGACGCCGTGGCCAGTTCATGCACACGCGCCAGTGTTTTTTCATCGCGGATCTCAGTCATGGCTGTCCTCCTTCAGTGTTTTTAAAAGGGCACGCACCTTTCCCACCGTCATGGACGGGTGCACCTCGTCGTTCACGACCATGACCGGCGCCAGGCCGCAGGCGCCGAGGCACGACACCGTTTCCAGCGTAAACAGCCGGTCGTCAGTCGTGTGTTTTTTCTCGCTCAGGCCAAGCTCACTGTAAATTTCTTTTAAAATTTCCGTAGATTTGCGGACGTGGCACGCCGTGCCGTCGCACACGCGAAGCACATACTTGCCCTTGGCCTCCAGAGAAAAATTCTCATAAAACGTGGCTACGCCGTAAATTTTGGAAATGCTGACCCCCAGATGCTGGGCGATCCGCTCCAGCACTTCACGCGGCAGGTACTTATACTCTGCCTGCATGTCCTGCATGATCGGGATCAGGTTGGCGCGGTCGTGTGAATAATTTGCCAGCACACGCTCGGCCGCACGCAGGTCGATCGCCATAAAATTCATCCCCTTATTCTGCACCTTGCGGTACAATTCGTCAATAACGCATTTTGTCAATTATAGCACAAAACTTCATGAATGTTCAAGCATATTTTATGGAAAAACGACAAATAAAAAACAAAAAAACACAAAAGACGCAAAACACGTCTTTTGTGCAAAAATTTTTTGTCTTTTCCGTGCCCTAATGCGCCGCAGAAGTCAGGTTGATCATAATGCAGCCGGCAATGACCAGAACCATGCCAAGCACCGTAACAAGACTGAGCTGCTGTTTGAACAGGAAATAGGAAATCAGCGCCGTTACGACAATACCGACGCCGCTCCAGGTAGCGTAGGCAACGCCAAGATTAATGTCGTTTAATGCACGGGCCAGGAAAAAGTAACAGACGATATAAAGGGCGATACAGGCAATGGTCGGCACCGGCCTTTTGAAGCCCTCGGAATATTTTAAAAGCGTTGTGGCGATCAGTTCAAACACAATGGCCAGAGCCAGAAACACATATGCCATTTTGTTTTTCACGCCCCCGCTCTTTTCTTGGATTCGTTCGCGCATACGCTTCACCGCTGCATAATATCGGTCGTAAACCCGATCTGACCGTTCGGGCCGACAGTGGCCAGCACGCCGTTCAGATCAGCCGTGCACAGCACTTCGGACTTGGCAACCTTTTTCAGTTTCAGGCGCACATCCGGGTAAACTGCCTTATAAGTATTCGTAATGACCGCCCAGCGCGGCGCCAGCTTTTTGGCAAAGTAGAAAGAAGTGGAGCCCACATACCCGTGGTGGCCGACTTTCAGCAGATCGACATGCCCCACACGGTCAGCGACCGGGCGTTCGTCGCCGTCTTTATAATTCAGATCGCCGGCCAAAAGCACCTTTGTGTCGGCCTTTTCCACCAGCATAACGACGCTGTTGATGTTCTCACCGTATTTGAAACGGCGTTTTTTGTAGGCCGTATTCAAAAGGGTGATTTGGAAATTGCCCAGCATGAACGGCGTGTCATCCATCTGCTGCACGACCTCTACCCCGCTGCGGCGGCAGGCGTCGAGCATTTGGGTGTAAACCTCGGTATTGTCCCAGTAACGGACCTCGCCGAAAAAGATCGTTTTCGGGTCGTAGCGCTTCAGATACGCGCTGTCTCTTATACACATCTGACGCTGCC